>OMUD01000289.1 GCA_900314125.1 uncultured Prevotellaceae bacterium
CCAGAAGAGGAAGAGGTGATCAACATCTTCATGGAACTGAGCGCGCTCGGCATCTTCCAGCCGCTGTCGTCAAACATCTTGGAGTTCCTGAAAGCACTGCCACAATGTGCGAAAGCCCGCGGCATCGGTTTCTCCACTCCATCCGAGCTTTGCGCAAACGTGAAGTCAGTAGGTGCTTTGGAAGTTCCTTACAACATCAGCTGGGTGGACGAGGAGCGCGACACATCGTGCTGGCTTGGCAACATCATGCAGCGTGAGGCATTCCACAAGCTCTACAGCATCGCCGACCGTGTGCGTATCTGCAACGACCGCCGCATCAAGCAGGACTGGGATTACCTTCAGGCTTCCAACAACTTCCGCTTCATGACGACAAAACCAAACAGCGTTGGCATGAGCCGTGGCATCTACGACAACCCATACGATGCCTTCACGAACTACATGAACATCCTTGGCGACTTCATCAACCGTGTGAACACGCTCTATCCTGCCGACATCGACAATGAGGAGCTGAACTCACTGCTGACCACCATCAAGAACCAAGGCGAGGAGATTGAGCGCAAGGACAAGGAGATTGAGAAACTCCGCCGTCAGTTAAGCAAACTGAGCGGAAAGGCTCCTGAAGCAGAAAAAGCTCCAGCAAAGAAGGCGGCTCCAGCAAAGAAAGCGGCTCCAGCAAAGAAAGCGGCTCCAGCAAAGAAAGCAGCTCCAGCAAAAAAGCCAGCTCCAGCAAAAGAGCCAGCAGAAAAGAAGCCTGCTGCCAAGAAACCTGCCGCCAAAGTTGAGAAAAAATAATTACAGGCTAATCAAAAAAAGAAGGCTGGAAGATGATTCCAGCCTTCTTTTTTATATATGCATCTTAGTAACGATAAAAAAATAACTTGCCTCATTTTGATATGTACAAATTAGTGGTGTTACCTTCATCTTTCGGGCTGTTTTTGCCCATTTTCTCAGTCATGATGCCCGCATCACTCCTTCGAAAACGAACAAAAACATCTCCAAAAAATGAACAAACTGAGGCAAGTTATTTTTTTCTCATTACTTAATTGATTCAAAAAGATTCGATTTTTATTGATACCCTTCGGATGGATTTTTAACACGGTCGATGGAATAGTATCCGTTGTTTCCAACTACAGTGAGATAGACATTGCTGACCTGCCCTCCTGCATTGATTGTCACGTTGAAAACGTTGCTTCTCTCGTCGGACGGTATGTTCACCTTATAGCTCACATTAGATGCTCCGTTTCCGCTTGCGAACACCCAGATAGGCATGGCGTTTCCCTCATACTGGTGTGCTACGCTTCGCAGCTCAGAGAGAAGCCGGTCGGTGGAATATTGCTTGACAGCCGCATCAGGGTTCTTGAAATAGTCGGCATAGAAATTCTCAAGGAAGACCACCTTCGTGGCGCATTCCTGCTTGATGCGGGTGTTCTTTTCTTCCTCCGCCCTCTGAATGGAGTCCTGCTTGATGATTTCCTGCTGACGGCGCTTAAGTTCTGTGGAGTCGATTTTCTCAACCTTCTGTTCCGGTTGGCCAGCCTTCTCCACTTTCACCTCATTTTTCTTCTCCTTCGTTCCGTCTCCGCATGCCCAGCATGCCATCATAGCCAAGGTTAGGCCTAAAAACAGCTTTTTCATAAGATTCCTTATTCTTTAACTTCTTCTGCTGGAGCGTTGAACTGCGGATTGGCAACACTGTCGATTTTGAATTCGTCGTTATCTCCAACGACAGCAATGACGATGTCGTGTGCCTCACCTGATTTCTCAATAAGGCTTACGTTGTAGAGCAGGTCATCGGTGTTTTCCATCGGCTGCACATCCACAGTGATGTCGTTACGGCTATCGAGCGAGTCAAGTCCCTGCGGTCTGAACACCTTGCTGTAGTTGAGCGAGTCGCCGCCCATGATATTACCGATAACATTGAATCCTCTCTCTGACACAACGTCCGTGAGCAGGTTGTTGAGGGACTCCTGGTCGTTGATGGCATCAAAATATTTTCCATAGAAATCTTCCAGGAAATTCACCTTCGCAGGATTTCCCACCACCTCTTCATCATCGTTGTCATCTTCAGTTTTGTTCTTTTCGCCACCACAGGCAGAGAAGGTCAAAAGAGCAAACAAGAAAAGGGAAATAAATTTCTTCATTGATAGAGTTGATATTTAGTCATTTTTCCATTCAAATCTTTTCACCGTAGGCCAGGTCTCCCGCATCTCCGAGTCCCGGCACGATATAGGCATGCTCATTGAGTTGCGGGTCAACCGCCGCACACCAAAGGCTCATGTTCTCACATTTGCCAAATAAATTGCTGATATAATCCACCCCCTTCTGAGCAGCGATGACCGAGCAGAAATGCACACAAGCCGGTTCTCCTTTGGTTTTGAGCGCCTGATATGCCAACTCCATGCTTCCTCCGGTGGCAAGCATCGGGTCGGCAATGATGAGCGTCTTGCCATTGAGGTCGGGACTTGCAATATACTCGATTTTTATTCCCACCTGCTCGCATTCCTTATCCATATAATATCTATATGCCGATACGAATGCATTGTCGGCCTTGTCGAACACATCGAGGAATCCTTGATGGAATGGCAGCCCCGCCCTGAAGATGGTAGCCACCACGATGTCGTCGGTGAAAGTGGAAGTATTCGCCACTCCGAGTGGCGTTGTCACGTCTTTGATTTGATAATTGAGCGTCTTGCTGACCTCAAAAGCCATCATTTGCCCAATCCGGATGAGGTTTTCACGGAAAAGTTTTCTATTTTTCTGATAGTCCACATCCCTCAATTCTGCGACATACTGGTTAATCACAGAATTTTGTTTTGAGAAATCCACGATATTCATACATATTATAATTTATGCATTCGGTCGTCGTGTCGTCCTTATCTTCTCCTTGGCTTGTTGTCGTTTCCCTTATGTTTCCAGAACATCCATTTTGGATAAGGTTTCTCAGGCGGCAGATGCTGTTGCTTGAATTTCTGGAAAAGAATCTGCTCGTAGGTTTTTCCCGTGTGGATGATCTTGTAGATGGTGTTCCAGTCCGGGAGCCCTGCAATTCCGCAGTCGTCGATGAAGACGTCGGCATTGAGCTTGCACGACAGGTTCCTGTCCTTCGCTTCTTTGAACATATCGGAAGAATCGCTGTTGACTGCCCAAAACTCCACACCTCTCTTCTTGCACCACTGGATGGCGTCGTCGAGGAGTTTTCCTTCCCTCACGGTCCAGAGGATAAGTCTGTGGCGCTCTGCGATAAGCATTCTCAGCACCTCGCATGCAAACGGTTTCTCCTCGCCGATGGCAGGATACTTGTGTTCCACAATCGTTCCGTCAAAATCGACAGCAATTACCATAACATCAATATCTTATAAAATTAGACATTCGATTTATCACGAGTTCGGCTCCTGAATGCTGCGATGAGGTTTACACCTCATCCAGCTTTCCGTTGCCGTTGTCTCCGTAGCCATAACCATAGCCGTAGCCGTAACCATAGCCACCATACCCATAGCCACCATAGCCTCCGTAGCCACCATAGCCGCCATAGCCACCATAGCCACCATAGCCATAGCCTTTCTTGCCATATCCATAACGTCCGTAGCGACCATAGCCATAGCGTCCATAGCGTCCGTAGCCACTGCTTGCGGACTCCATCTTCACAGCGTTGAAGATGAGGTTGACATTCGGCAGACGGTTGTCGTCAGCCAGCTGGTTGAAGAGTCCGGCATCAGCCTTGAGCGTGTAGTTGGCCCTCACAACATAGAGCGTGATGTCGGCATACTTGGCGATAGAGAGGGTATCAGCCACGAGTCCCACAGGTGCGGTATCGAGGATGACATAGTCATATTTTTTCTTGAGGTAGTCGATACAAACTCCGAGGTTCGGACGTTCGAGAATCTCAGAAGGGTTAGGCGGAATTGGTCCGGCTGGCAAGATGTCGAGGTTATCGTTGATGCCCGACTTCTGAATAAGTGTGTCAATATAGTCGATGTCGTCCGGATCGTGTGAAAGGAAGTTGGAAATACCTTTCTCCGTATCGAGGAGGTCGAAAAGTCCGGCGAGCCTTGGCTTACGGATATCAAGTCCGACCACGATGACTTTCTTCCCTACGAAAGCGATGGTGGCAGCAAGGTTGGAAGCCACGGATGTCTTACCCTCACCTGAAGTTGACGACGTGAAGAGAATGACATTCTTTCCATTCTCGAGGATGAATGGGAGGTTGGAACGGATGGTACGGTACACCTCCATCATGACAGAGTTCTTGTTCTCCTGCACCACAATCGTACGGTCTCCCTGCGTGAGTGCCTTCACAAACGGAATGGTTCCGATGACAGGAATGTCCGTAACCTTGTCGAGGTCTTCCCTGTTCTCGATACGATATCTGAAGAGCTCACGGATATAGTGGTAGATGAACGGTATGATCATACCGATGATGAGTGCGAGGAGATAGTAGTTTCTCCTGACAGGCGACACAGGGGTGCTGTTGGTGATCGGTTCCTCGATGAGTTTTCCCTTGTAAGCCGACGATGCGAGTGCGATGGCATTTTCCTCACGTTTCTGGAGGAGCATGAGGTAAAGTCCCGCTTTCACTTCCTGCTGACGGCTGATGTCGCCGAGTTCGCGTTCAGTCTTCGGCACGTCCTTTGTCTTGTCGTCGTAGGTCTTGAACTGCCGTTCGAGGTCGTCACGCTTGATGATGAGCTGATCGCGTGCGCTCTTCATGGAAGAGACAATGGTGTTGTACTGGCTTTTCAGCTGTTCGGTCTTGTCGATCACGAGCGGTGAGTTCGGGGTAGCCGTCTCGAGGAGTCTTTCCCTTTCTCTGACGTCCTCGTTGTACTTTGCGATGACCCCGTTGAGCTGTGTGTCGTTGTAGCCCACGTTGGTCGGGATGGTTCCGAGGAAATTGCGTTTGTCGGTCACGTATGTGCTGAGCTCATCAAGGAGGCTGATTTGTGTCTCCGTACTGATGAGGTCACTCTCGTATTTGGTTCTTTGTGCGATGTTGGTCTGCACATCGGTGTCATACTTCACGATTCCCGCTTGGCGCTTGAATTGCTCGAGCTGTGACTCCGACATATCGAGTTCCTTGGATATGAGACTGAGTCGCTCGTCGATGAATCGGGCCGTACGGGTGGCCTCCATGTTGTAGTCGGCATCCGCCTCGTCGTTATAAACCTTTGAGAGGTGGAGGAGGTAGTCTTTAGAACGCTGCGGTATGTTGTCGTTCATTGAGAGGATAGCGATGGTGGTGAGGTCGGATGACGGTGTTGCTTTCAAAGAAGCGGTGAAAGCCGATGCCACCGGATCCACCGGCCTGATTCTCGCCGTGATTTTGCGTTCCATCTTTCTTTG
>OMUD01000165.1 GCA_900314125.1 uncultured Prevotellaceae bacterium
TTCACCCCTGCACCTTGTAGCTGAGTTTCGACTCTGCGTCCATCCTCAGGAATATGAAAAGGAGGATGGTGAATCCGAAAAGGGAGGAGCCGCCGTAGGAAAAGAACGGCAGCGGAATACCGATGACCGGAGTCAGACCGAGCACCATGCCAACGTTGATGAACAAGTGGAAAAGGAAGATGCAAGCCACGCTGTAGCCATACACACGGCCTGGCGTGTCGGGCTGACGTTCTGCAAGCATTATCAACCGCCAGATGAAGAAAGCGTAGGCAATCAACAGCAGCACCGACTGCAAGAAACCGCCCTCTTCTCCAATCGTGCAGAAAATGAAGTCCGTCTCCTGCTCCGGCACGTAACGCAGCTTCGTCTGAGTGCCTTTCAAGAAGCCCTTGCCCTCAAAACCTCCTGAGCCGATGGCGATTTTCGCCTGGTTCACATTGTACTCAGCGCCCATCTTGTCGGATTTCTTACCCAACAACACCTCGATACGCACGCGTTGGTGCTTCTCCAGACGGTCGAGCATGAAATCACTGATATAGAACGACACAGCGGAGAAGAAAGCAAAGGCTGCCACGATATAGTAGCGCGACAAGCGTGTGTTGATGCCGAGATAGGTGAGGTAACCTGCCTGAGCCAGACAGATGAGCAGCATGATGGCTGTAAAGTCGAACGGGATGACGAATGCCGAGAAAAGGAACAGGATGAACGTGACTCCAAGCCCAATGACGGCCATCCACTTGGCGGCGAAGTCGTTGCGGCAGACATATTTGGTGAGCAACGTGATGGAAACCTGAGCCAACAGCAGCACGGAGAACTCCCCGATGCTGACAGCCTCGTTGAGGAAAAGGTCGTCGCTGAATCGCACGCCCACCACGAAATAAACAATCGCCATGAAGAAATAGAAAAGCACGGAGCCGGACATTCCCTCACGGTAGAGCACAAGGAAGAAAGCCAGATAGACAAGGGCTGAACCAGTCTCACGCTGAAGGATGATGATCGCCATCGGAAGCAGGATAAGAGCCGCCGCTTTCCACGCATCCTTCTTGTTCGACATGGAGAAACCGAGCTTGTCAATCAAGTGACCGAGTGCCAACGCCACGCTGAACTTGGCGAACTCTGCCGGCTGAAGTTTCATGAAGCCAATCGGAATCCAAGAGCGTGAACCCTTCGTTTCGGGGGCAATGACAAGCGTGATGAGCAGTATGGCGATGAACAGCCAATAGAAGAAATTGGAATACATCTCGAAAATCCGCTTCTCTATCACCAACAGGATGCTCCCCACGAAAAAGGCGATGCCGATCCACAGCAGCTGCTTGCCAGAGTTGCTGTCGAGTCCGAAGATGTTCGGGTTGTCGAAGTTGTAGGAGGCACTGCAAATGGTCACCCATCCCCAAATCACGAAGGCGACGTAGATGATCACCGTGACCCAGTCGATGGACCTGAATATGTTTTTATTTGCCGAGTTCGTCACTTTGTTTTGTTTTTTCTCAATTATATGTTGATGATTTGCCGCTTTTGAAGGAGCCGGACAGATGTTGTCATTTCGCAATCCGCTCTTTCATCCGGCGGATGAGGCGGTCGGTCTCCAGTGCCTCGTCGTAGAGCACTTTGCGTTTCTGCTTGTAGCGCCGCTCCTTGTGGATTTTCCGCTCTTCTTCTTTCCTTCGGATTTCCGCGGCTTTCTTGCGCGTCTCCTCCGCCTTGGCTCTGACTTCCGCCTTTTCACGGGCCTGCTGCATCATCAGTTTTTCCTTCTCCGCTTTCTTCCGAGCCTGCTCCTGCTGCATCTTCTTCAGCTCAGCCTTCCTCCGGGCTATCTCTGCCTTTTTGGCGGCTTCAATGCGCTCACGCTTTTCCCTCAGCTCTTTCTCCTCAGGAGTCTCAGCTTTCTCCTTCTTGCGCGCTGCGTTGATGGAGTCTTTGGCGGCCTTATCGGATTTATCCCCGTCGGCTTTTCCCTTCTTCGGCTTTTCAGTGTAGCTGATCCGTTTGTGCTCAAACTGCGTGGCCTTGTCCTTTGCGGCAGGAGAGAGCTCGCCTCGCAGATACTGCTCTATCATCAGTGCACCGATCGGCACACCATAGGTGGCACCCCACTCTCCGTTCTCCACATACACGCAGATGGCGATTTTCGGATTGTCCATCGGAGCGAACCCCATGAAGGCTGAGTGGTCGCGGCCATGTGGGTTCTGTGCCGTACCAGTCTTTCCGCACACGTCATAACCTGGGATGTTCGCACCCGTACAGGTTCCGTTCAGCACAGCGCCACGCATACCTTGAACCACATAGTTGTAATACCCAGCTTGCACGTCTGTGGTCTTGAACCGGGTGAGAGAGTCGGCCACCATCCCACCTTTGATGGATTTCACCACATGAGGGGTCTTGAATTTGCCGCGGTTGGCGATGGTGGCGCAGAGGTTGGCGATTTGCATCGGTGTGGCGAGCACCTCACCCTGACCGATGGAGATGGAGATGACGGAAAGTGGATTCCACTTTCCATTGTAGGCCTTGTCGTAATACTGGGCATTCGGAATCAAGCCGCGGGACTCGCTCGGAAGGTCCACCCCGAGCTTGTAGCCAAATCCCATCGACACCATGTAGTCCTTCCATTTCGTCATCGCCTCCTGAAGACTGCGGTATTGTTTGCGGTTGTTGAACATATAGTATAGTCCCCAGCAGAAGTAGCCGTTGCACGAAGTGGCAAGGGCATGGGTGAGGTCGATGGGCGACTGGTGGGTGTGGCAGCCCACCTTCATGCCCTGATGACGGAATCCGCGTACGCAGGGATAGTAAGTGTTGGGGGTGATGATGTGCTCCTGAAGGAAAGTCAGCGCCTGGGTTGGCTTGAACGTGGAGCCGGGAGGATAGGCGCCCAGAAGGGCGCGGTTGAGCAGCGGGTTCGACTTGTCGCTGAACAGGCGGCTCATGTAGTTGCCCCTCTCCTTTCCTTCCAGACGGCGGGGGTCGTAGGTGGGCGATGAAACCATACACAGGATCTCGCCCGTTTTAGGTTCTACTGCCACGATGGCGCCACGCTTGCCCTTCATCAGCCGCTCGCCCAGCGCCTGGAGTTTCAAGTCGATGCCCAGCGTCACATCCTTGCCTGGCTTCGGCTTCGTGTCTTCTGCGCCGTCCTTATAGTGGCCGTGCACTTTGCCCCTCGCGTCGCGCAGCAGAATCTGAACGCCTTTCTCTCCGCGGAGTTCTTTCTCGTAAGAGCGTTCCACACCCTGCTTGCCGATGAAGTCGCCGGCAGCGTAATAATCGTCGTTTTCAATGTCTTCCGGGCTCACCTGTCCCACGTCGCCGAGCACATGGGCAAGATAGGGATAGGTGTATTTCCTCACGGTGCGCTTGCGGATGGAGAAGCCGGGATAGCGGATAAGCTTCTCCTGAATCACCGAATAGTCCTGCTCGGTGAGTTGTCCCATGAAGAGCTGTTTGGAATAGGAGGAATAACCAGGGTTGATGTCACGGTTCTTGATGTCTTCCATCCGTTTGACGAAGGCATCTTTGGTCATGCCGAGCGTCTTGCAGAGTTCCAGCGTGTCGAGGTTGTGGATCTCACGCATCGTCACCATGATATCGTAGGCCTGCTGGTTGTAAACCAGCAACTTGCCATGGCGGTCGTAGATATTTCCGCGCGACGGAAAAATCACGCTGCGGTAATAGGCGTTGCTGTCCGCCTTGGTTTTGTATTCGTCGCTGATGAGTTGGAGCTGGGCCAGACGGAAGATGTAGATGGCAACTATCGCCAAGATGATGCCGCCAATCATGTATTTCCTGTTTTCAAGAATATTTGCTTTCTCCATACATCCGTCTGTAGAAAAATCAGTTGATTTTCAACTCTCTGTGTCAATCAATGTTCGCATCCTTCGGCAGCAGCACGTCGGCTATCACCGTGAACAGCACCGCCAAGGCCGTGCCGAGCAGCGCTCCAGTCACCATCAGCCTCACGTGGTTCAGCGAGAAGTCTTCCAGGAAATAAAACACGAGGTGGAAGATGAGCATCGACGACACTGCATAATAGATATAACGGTCGAATCCCATCGATTTGAATGAGGGAACAAGCATATCGACCGACTCGTTGGGTGAGAAAAGGCGGAGCAGATAGGGCTGAAGCATGCCGAGCAGGGTGCACGAAGCCATGCCCTTTCCCATCGTGTTTGAAAATATGTCGAAAATCAGGCCTATCACGAATCCCCAGATCAGAAGGCTCTCGCGGGCGGAGCCCCTATGGAATTTCATTGTGAGGTATGGCAGCACGATGGGCGAGGCATACCCCAGGATGTGGATGTTGTTGCACAGTAGGATCTGAAAGAGCAGGATGGCCACCAGCCTGATGATTCTATGTTTGATTGTCTCGTTCATCGTCCTTATTCTTTATCCATGAGCAGGGTGTCAACCTTCATTTCCAGTTCCTTGCGCTCCTTACGGGCGTAATTCTTGATCACCGACACGTTGCGGAGCTTCGAGAAGTCGGTGTAGAGCTTCACAGCCAGTGAGTAGGAAAGACCGTCGGCGGAGTCTTCCACGCGCTCCACCTTGCCAATCGGGATGTGCTCCGGGAATATGTCGGAGAAACCGTTCGTCTCCACCTCCATCCCCACACGGACTTTCGCATGGCGCGGAATGTTGTTCAGATACGAGATGTCAGGACGGCCCATCTGCCATTGCATCGTGCCGAAATAGTCGGTGGTGTCGAGCTTGCAACTCACCATCGACTTCTCATTGATCAACGGAACCACTACGGCATAGTGGGCGGACGCCTTGAACACCACGCCTACCACACCCGACGAGCAGACCACGCCGGCCATCTCCTTCACGCCGTCGTCCAATCCGCGGTCAATCGTGAACACGTTGTTGGCCCGGTTAAGCGTAGCATTCACCACATGAGCCCCCACAAAGTCGTAGGACCGCAGGTCGCGGTTCTTCTCCGACAGCAGGTCGATGGTGTTCTCGTCTTCCTTCAAGCCCGAGCGCAGGTCGTTCAGCCGCTTGCGGAGCATCTCGTTCTCATGCTCCAGGCGCTCGTTCTCGCTCCTCAGTTCAAAAAACGAGGAGATGCTGCTCGTGAAGCTGTACCAAGCACCCGAAACGGTGTTTGCCGTCGTGAAATACACACTGCCCTGATATCTGTTGAACTTCACGAGCGACACCAGGCTGACCACCTCGAGGGCGATGAAAATCAGCCAGAATCGGTATTTCAGATAAAGTTCAATCAGATAGCGCATCGTTCTGTTGACTTATGGATCAATGTTCTTTGGGTTTGTTCAAATTATTCTTTTTGTTTTCCGCTGAGTGGGATTCTTCAATTTCAGAAACCAGCTTCCGAGAATCTATAAGGATTCAAACCACACTCAGGACATACTGCATTCGGTATGCCCTGGAGGAAGGAAAACGTATGAGAGGCGCATTGCCTTATCTCATGAGGAAGGAGAAGTTGTTCACGTTCTTCAGCGCGATGCCGGTGCCCTTCGCCACACTGTGCAACGGATCCTCAGCAATGCGGAACGGCATCTTGATCTTGTCGCTCAATCGCTTGTCGAGTCCACGCAGCAACGCACCACCGCCAGTCAGCCAGATACCGTTCTTCACAATGTCGGCATACAGTTCAGGCGGAGTGTGCTCCAACGCACTCAGCACGGCTGTCTCAATTTTGGCGATGGACTTGTCGATGCAATGTGCGATTTCCTGATAGCTTACGGAAATCTCCATCGGCAGAGCCGTTATCCTGTTTGGACCGTGAACCACATAGTCTTCAGGCGGATTCTCAAGGTCGGTGAGCGCTGAGCCCACATTCACCTTGATACGCTCGGCCATTCGTTCCGACACCTTCACGTTGTGCTGACGGCTCATGTATTCCTGGATGTCGTAGGTGAACTCGTCGCCGGCAATCCTGATGGAGCTGTTGGCCACGATGCCACCCAGAGAAATCACGGCGATTTCTGTGGAACCACCACCGATGTCAACCACCATGTTGCCTTCTGGAGCCTCAACGTCAAGACCGATACCGATGGCGGCGGCCATTGGTTCGAAAAGCAGATAGACGTCCTTGCCGCCGGCATGCTCAGCACTGTCGCGCACGGCACGGAGCTCCACCTCGGTGCTTCCCGAAGGCACACCAATCACCATCCGGAGCGTCTGCTGGAAGAAATGATGATGCATGTTCACCATCTTGATCAGTCCCCTCATCATCTGCTCGCAAGCGTTGAAGTCGGCAATCACACCGTCTTTCAGAGGGCGGCAGGTGAGGATGTTCTCATGGGTCTTCTCATACATCATCTTAGCTTTGCTTCCCACCGCAATCATCTTCTTCGTGTTGCGGTCGAGCGCCACGACCGACGGCTCGTCCACCACAATCTTTCCATTCATGATGATGATGGTGTTCGCAGTGCCAAGGTCCATGGCTATATCTTGTGTCAAGCTAAAAAAACTCATCGAACAGTTTTACGTTTTTTTCGGATTACGTATATTAATATTTTGTCAGGTGGAGGCCATGTGCAGGCTGTATCAGCTGTCTTATGAGGCATAAACGTCCGTTGCCGTTGTCTCCCCCACCCCTTTCCGTAGCTGTTTATTTTGCGAAATAAGCATGGATGGCGGTGTCATAGTGGGAGCTGGTGGCGAAAGCCTGCTCAGCAAACCACTTGCGCTGCTCCTTCGTGGTCTCAGCGCCTTGCGCCTTCACAATCTCAAGCAATGGCTGATACTGCGCCTTGCTCGGCACAATCACCACGTCGTTGAAGTTCTTGGCTGCGGCGCGGATCAGTGAGATGCCGCCTATATCGATCTTCTCGATGATGGCTGACTCGTCGTCGGTCGAAGCCACGGTCTGCTCAAACGGATACAGGTCCACAATCACCAAGTCTATCTCTGGGATTTCATACTTGGCCATCTCCTGCTGGTCGCTCTCAAGCGAGCGGCGGCCCAAAATGCCGCCAAACACCTTCGGATGAAGCGTCTTCACGCGGCCACCGAGAATCGAAGGATAAGAAGTCAGATCCTCCACCTTCTCGCAAGGATAGCCCAATTCTGCAATAAATTTCTGTGTGCCTCCCGTCGATAAGAATTTCACTCCGTTCTTGTGCAACTCTGCAAGCAATTCGTCCAGACCATCCTTGTGAAATACCGACACAAGAGCAGTCTTCATCTTCTTCATTTCACTCATAATTCTTACAATTAAATATAGGGTTTTGGCGAAAACGACTGTGAATGTTGAAGTTATGTCCGCCGTTCTAAAAATTTGCTTTTGGATTGTAAAATCCACACTCTTTCTCAAATGCAAAGTTAATCATTTTATATCAAAAATAAAGTGTAAATAAATATAATTTTCGTCCTTTTTTGAAATTTTTAAGCAATCATTATTTAGACAAAATCCACTTAGCAAACAATAGCCGGCTCAGAAGGAAATCCGAGCCGGCTATCAGCAATTTTACCTGCTAATCAAGCAGTTACTTAAAGTAGATGTCCACATAGTCGGTGGCATCAATCTTCTCCAGGTTCTGGGCGCGCCAGTATTTGCGGTTCTGGGTCGATTTGAAGTCGTATTGGCCCGTGCGGACATATTCCTCACCATCATTGAGGTGATAAACCTTGATGGCGATGTCGCCGTCGAACACGAGGTGCTTCTCGTTCACGATTTCCACATAGCCGTCCAGACGGAGGAAGTCGCCGGGATGCTCCTTCGAAAGCTGCTCGCCCACGCATCTCAGCCGTCCGTCAGCCTCCTTCGTGATGGTGCACACACCGAAGTAATCCCACGAAATCCACTGAAGGCTCAGCATGTGGCGGCCCACCACCTTGCGCTCAAGGGCGCTCAAACCGCCCTGGTAGCCGCTGCCTGCACCCAGCTTGCGCAGATATTGAGCCGACACCCATGTCGGACCTGGCTGCGGGTTCTTATCGTCCGAAATCTTCACCTTCATGAAACCATTCCGCTTCTCGCCAAGGTAGGTCACTGTCTCGCCCTTGAAGAGCTGAACCTTGCCTGGCCTGGCAATATTGGTATATACAATCTCATAGTTCTTGCCTGGGCCTCTGCGCACATTCACGTTGTCGCCCGTGCACTCATACACACTCTGTGCCTGGCATACCGCACCTGTCAGCACGCATGCCAAAATCAATAACAATCGTCTCATCATTTCATTATGGTTTAAATTAAAAAAATATGGTTGGTATTCCTAATTGGCTTCGCCGAACCTGCTCACGCTCGGCCATGCTTAAGCAAGCTTGTCATGGCTCTCGCTCAATCGCAGGTTTCCT
>OMUD01000166.1 GCA_900314125.1 uncultured Prevotellaceae bacterium
TCTTCCACATCGAGCACGGCACGCTGGCGGGCGAAACGGTTTTTGATGTCCTGCTCTATCTCCTGCTCCGTGCGCTGCCTGCGCTGCGTCTTTTCGCCCTGCTCCATCTTTTTAGGCTCTTTCTTGAACTTCTGGTTGGCCTCGGAGAGCTCGAGCTGATAATTCTTATATACGCCCTTGAACTTCTCGGCATCCGCATCGTTGAGCATCAGCTGCCCTGCTATCCGTGCTGCCGAGCGTTCTGCCCGTTGCTCAGGCGTGATGGTTGGTTTTTGACGCTGTTGATTCTGAAAATCCTGCTGATCCTGTGCGTTGGCAGTCATAAACATCGCGCTGAGCGCTAAAGCCATAAAAATATTATTACTCATTGTCTTGTTAGTTTTTTTACGGTTTGTTCTAAAAAAATATAGAAGAACCTTTAGTTAGAAAATCTGTTGTTGAATTGAGCACTCATAACTTATGACGATCCAAATGGCAAAAAGTCAAATGCAAGGATGCCAGTCTTAACATTTTTTCAAAATTTGATGATTGCCTCCACAAAAATCTTCAGAAAATTTGGAAGATACGAACAAAAAAGTTTATTTTGCAGAAAGTAAGTAGATTACAAACGAAGAAAAGACAAGCAACTTAGCAACAATAAAACAAACCAACACATAAAGATATTATGAAAAAGCTGATTCTTATTATTTTTACCGCCATCATGGCTACGTCTGCTCAGGCTCAGACGGCTGTAGATGCCATCCGAAAGCACTACGACGCCATGAAGTCACAGATAGCTGAAATGGGCAACTATGAGGGTGAATATCCGGTTCCGACCTACTACAACGTGCAGATTAAGGAGAACTATCCTGGCACCGGTCCTCACTTTGAGAACATCTACATCTATCACGATGAGGTGGAAAGTGCGGAAGACGTGATTTTTCCTCCGAAGCGGATAGAATTTGTAACGACCTCTTATAATTTCGCAGCTCGTCAATACTACGAAGAATATCTATTCGACAAGAAAGGCAATTTGGAGTTTCTGTACGCCCGTTCGGTGATGGAGGATGACTATGACCGTGAATACCGTCTGTATCTCCGTGGTGGCAAAGCTGTGAAAGCAATTGTGAAGGAGCGTCCGGTGTCATCAGACGAGAACGCCAGTTTCAAAACGGTGTATGAAGGTGCAAGCATACCGAAGCAATACAACCGTTCCTTCCAAGGCTACATCGGAAAATCGAAACGCTTCAAGGCTCTGTTCAGTGCCGTGGCGGATGTGCAGTGTTATTGAGACTTACAAGCTTCTGTAGTTCACCTGTTTTTCTTATAACTTGCCACAGCCCAAACCGCCATGAGCGAAGCAGCGATTGCAAGCGCTCCCAGTTGGTGGGCAATGGCAGAAAATCCGCCACCTCTTACGAACACCGTGCGTATGGCATCGATGAAATAGTGCATGGGATTGAAGTAGGTTGTGGCATACGCCCATTGGGGCATGGACCTTACCGGTGTGAAAAGTCCGCTCATGAGCATGAGTATGACAACAAAGAACCACATGACCATAATTGCCTGCTGGAGGGACTCTGAATAGTTGGAGATAATGAGTCCGAAAGAACTGAAAAACAGAGCGAGGAGCATGGAAAGCAGATAGACCAGCGCGATGTTTCCCTGACAGGTGATTCCATACAAAGCCCAGGATAAGATCATGCACACCGTGATGATGAAGAGCGCTATGATCCAATACGGAATCAGTTTGGCCAGGATGAAATTCATCTTGGACACGGGTGTTACATTGATTTGCTCAATTGTTCCCGCCTCTTTTTCCCCTACAATGTTCAATGTGGGGAGAAAACCGCACATCAGCATGATGACAATCGCCATCAGAGCAGGAATCATAAACACCTTATAATCAAGATTTTTATTGAAAAGAAAGAGAGTGGAGACCGGCACTGCCCTTTTCAGACCAGGCTTCATGTCATTCGCTGCGAAAATCTGGCTGAGATACGCCACTCCCATTGACCCTTTGGTTCCGTTCGTGGCATTGGCCGCGATCAGGATCTGCGGTTGTTTTCCATTGACCAAATCTGCACCATATCCTTTCGGAATCTCCACAACGACATCAGTCTGGTTCATCTCAATATCGTTCAACGCCTGCTGATAGGTGTTTTTCTGTCCTCCAAACAAAAAATATCCCGACGCCTCAATCCGATGGACGAGCCGGAGAGAACTTGGCGACCTGTCGTTATCGACCACCTCCACCTTGATGTTCTTGACCTCCATGTTCATCACCCACGGCATGACACACATAATCATGATGGGGAATACCACGATGAGCTTAGGCAGGAAAGCGTTCCTCCTGATTTGAATGAATTCTTTTTGCAGCAAATATTTCAACATAGTCTCACCCCATTATCATTCAAGCCTGTTCTTGAATTTCGTTAATGACAAAACTATCAGTCCCACGGTCATAGCGCCCAAAATGAGCGTTTCCCTCATCACTTCTCCTATTCCCACTCCCATGATCATGAGTTTCCGCATGGCATCGATGTAATACCTGGTGGGAATGACAGCCGAAATCCACTGCAGCACCTTCGGCATGCTTTCCACAGGGAACAGCATTCCAGAAAGCATGACGATGGGCATGAGCAGCATCATGACCGACATGATGAGTGCCACGAACTGGGTCTTGGCCACATTCGAGATGAGCATTCCCAAAGACAAAGCGAGAAGGATGTAGATGACAGAAATGAGAATAATCCACATCAGGGCTCCCTGAATAGGGATTCCGAGCACAAATTTTGACATAAGCAATATGACGGCGAGAATGCCGAACGCCACGATGAGATACGGCACCACTTTAGCAAGAATGATGACAATGGGCCTGACAGGTGACACCAGCAGCACTTCCATCGTCCCTTTTTCTTTCTCCTTGACAATGGAAATGGATGTCATCATGGCACAGATGAGCATGAGGAGCATTCCCATGATGGCCGGTACAAAATTGTAAGCCGACTTCATCTGGGGATTATAGAGCATTTTCACATTCACTCCCTGGCTTGGGACCTCAACGAGAATGTTCGTGGCATAATTAGCCCATTGCTGTGCCATGTTTGGGTCGGACGCATCTACTATGATCTGGATGCCATCCTTTTTTGACGCATAATCCGCACTGAAAACCAGAGCTATGTCCGCTTTTTGTCCACAGATGAGCTTCTCCGCCTCAGCAGGCGTGCTGACAGTCTGCACGATGTTGAAATACTCACTCATGGAAAGCTGTTGCACTTTCCGTTGCGTGAGATGGTCGATAGATGATGTGACCACCACCGCCCTAACGTTCTTCACGTCGGTGGTGATGGCAAATCCGAAAAGGAGCATCATGACCACCGGCATTCCGAAAAGAATCAGCATCAGCCGCTTGTCGCGGAAGATATGCTTGCTCTCCTTGATGACAAAACTATTGAATTTATTCATGCCTTATTCATTTCGGGTGTGTTTTCTAAAAAATCTGATTTGGGGCAATCCACAAGTCCTTAAGGACAGCAACTCACAGTTGCCATTATCAGTTGTCAGCCCTCTCTGCCTGACGTGCAAGCAAGGTGAATACATGATCGATATCCGGCTGCTGGAATTTTTCCTTCAGTTCCTCAGGGGTTCCCATAGCCTTTATCTTGCCATCCACCATGATGGACAGCCGGTCGCAATATTCCGCCTCATCCATGTAGTGAGTGGTGACGAAAACAGTGATTCCCTGCTCCGTGGCGTCGTAGATAAGTTCCCAGAACTGGCGTCGCGTGGCAGGATCGACGCCACCTGTAGGCTCATCGAGGAATACGACTTCCGGTTGATGGAAAATGCTGACGGTGAAGGCCAGTTTCTGCTTCCACCCCAATGGCAGTGACGCCACAATGCTGTCCTTGTGCTCCTGGAAGTGGAGTTTATTGAGCACCTCATCCGTCTTCCGCTTGATTTCATTGTTGTCCATCCCGTAAATTCCTCCAAAAAGGCGAATGTTCTCTGCTACGGTGAGATCGTCGTAGAGTGAGAATTTCTGGCTCATGTAGCCAATGTGCCTTTTGATTTGCTCATGCTCAGTGCGGATGTTGAATCCCGCAACGAATCCCTCGCCTTCAGTAGGCTGGTTGAGTCCTGTCAGCATGTGCATGGCTGTGGTTTTTCCCGCTCCGTTAGCTCCGAGGAAACCGAATATTTCTCCTTTTTTGACAAAGAAGGAAATGTCG
>OMUD01000170.1 GCA_900314125.1 uncultured Prevotellaceae bacterium
ATATCAAGTTTGTTGCCACTTGCCCTGAATTCATCAAACATGTTCAGAGCTATAATCATCGGAACGTCCATGTCGAGCAGCTGGGTGGTCAGGTACAGGTTGCGTTCCAAATTGGAGGCGTCAACCACATTGATGATTACATTGGGAGTCTTGTCGATGATGTGACGGCGTACATATAGCTCCTCTGGTGTGTAGGTGGTGAGAGAGTAGGTGCCAGGAAGGTCAACTATCGAGAAATGGTAATCTTCAAAATCAAACACTCCTTCTTTGGCGTCAACTGTCACTCCGGAATAATTGCCGACTCTTTCGTGCGAACCGCTGGCGATATTAAACAAGGAGGTCTTGCCACAGTTGGGATTACCTACGAATGCAACGCTGATTTCACGCTCACGGCGGGAGGCTATCTGTTGCATGTGCTTGCGACGGATTTCCGGACTCAATTCGTCAGCACTCAATCCTTTCAGTTCGGGTTGCTCTTTCTCCCAGGCTTTGGCTTCTTCTTCACTCACCACTTCTATTAAAGCGGCCTCCGAGCGACGGAGGCTCACTTCATAGTCCATCAACTTGTATTTTATAGGGTCTTTTAAGGGGGCGTTGAGAAGAACATCAACAGTTTTGCCTTTGATGAAGCCCATTTCAACAATGCGCTTACGGAAACCTCCGTGACCTTCTACTTTTACGATTACGCCGCTTTCGCCGCTTTTTAGTTCACTTAACCTCATGTCAGGGTGTTTTTTGCCTTTTTTTCTCTTTTCAAAGGCAAAATTACGAATAATTCATTTGGGGTGCAATACTCATTTGTGAGTAATTTCAACGCTATTTAGGGCATTTTCGGGAAATTGCATCGTGCTGCAATGGAGTGAGCCGTGCTGGCGGATCAGCACGCGGCTATCAATGCCGATAATATCACGATTGGGAAATATCTCTTGCAATTTGCTGAGAGCCGACTGGTCGTTCGAAGGCTGGCCGTATGTGGGGCAAAGTACAGCGCCATTGATAATCAAAAAGTTTGCGTATGTGGCAGGCAAACGTTCTCCGTCTTCAATTATAGCGTCTGCCATTGGCAATCCTACCAGTCTGAAGGGGGTACCCTCTGCATTCTTGAATTGTTGCAACTCTTCCTGCATCAGTGACAACTCAGCATAGTGTGAGTCTGAAGGATCGCAGCACTCAACGTAAGCTATCGTATTGTTAGGGCACAAACGGGCGAGGGTGTCTATATGGCCGTCGGTGTCGTCGCCTGACAAATGTCCATGGTTGAGCCATAGGATATGTGAGGCATTGAAATAATGTTGCAATCTTTCTGTTAATTCATCCTTGGACATCTCATTGCGGTTGGGCGACAAAAGACACTGGCTGGTCGTCAGGATCGTACCTTTACCATCACTTTCAATACTGCCACCTTCAAGTACAAAATCAAGACAATTCACATAGCGCCCTTCCAATTTACCACTGTCCCACAACCGTTTGTTGATTTGGTTGTCATGATAGGCGGGAAACTTCAATCCCCAGCCATTGAATTGAAAATCAAGGAATAAACATTCCTTTCCGTTGACACAGGTCAGAAAGCCATAGTCACGGCTCCAGGTGTCGTTGGTGGGACACTCAATGATTTGGATGTTGGAAATGCCTGAGGTTATCTCTTGGGCGAGTTTCATGTCCTCAGCCATGGCGACAACTTGCTCGTATGGGGTGATGGACGAGATAAGCGCACGGTAATAGGACGCCACTTCGTCAAGTTGCTCACACCAGTCCGTGCCAGAGTGGGGGAGAGTGAGCAACACAAACGATTGCTTTTCCCATTCTGCGGGAAGGCGGAATGAGGAGTGGAATGAATCGGAAATGTTTTGATGCATTTAAACAGAGAAGAAATAATACAGGAGACTTGCGATTTATGAACTAGACAACTATTTGTCACTAACCTCTTTCACGGCTATCGCTTCGATTTCAATTGGTGCATTCTTTGGCAAAGCGGATACGGCGAAAGCGGAACGGGCTGGGTATGGCTCTTCAAAAAAATCGCCATAAACTTCATTTACAGCCGAAAAGTCATTGATGTCGGTCAGGTAGATCGTCACTTTAACCACGTCTTTCATGGTGAAACCACCTGCTTCAAGAATGTGTTTGATGTTGGTGAGTGATTGGCGGGCCTTGCAGCGGATGCATCCTTCCTTGAATTCACCGTTTTCTGGGTCAATTGGCAATTGGCCACTCACAAAAATCATTTGGCCTTGCTGGCTGAATAACGATCTCACGCCCTGGCTGTAAGGGCCTATGGCTGCGGGAGCCTTGTCTGTAATGATGGCTTTCATGAATATCTTGTTTTTTGTTACAAATTATTGTTGATCACCAGTTGGCCACGGTGGCATTGAATATCTGGTCAACGATGTCGTTGATCATTTGCTGAACAAGCTCTTCCTGAACGGCATTCAACTGTTGAGACGAATCATATTCGGCTGTTGCGCTGAAAGTCTTCTCGAAATCCTCAGGATGGTGTGTGTTGTTCGTGAAGCGGACGTTTACCGTCATCTTCAATTGGGTCTGAGCTGAAAAACCATCACTGCTGATTGACTTGTTCAATTGGGAATATTCGGTGATCTCTCCTGAGAGATGGAGATCACCGTTGCGCTGAAGCACCTGAAGCTTTGTCTTGTTGGCATAAGCGTCACTCAAACTGGTGTAGAACATGCCTTCCATTGGGGACCATACATAGGCACTGCGGATTGGGAATTTTTCAATTGATATGCTCTTCACCTTTGTGTAGTCAATGCTCGAACCATTCAGGGAAAACGTGACCTTGCAACCCACCATCAGCAGGAGAAGCAAAAGCGTGGATATGTATAACTTGGTTTTCTTCATTGATGTATTATGGGGGCTTCTATAAATTGTCTTTCAGAAAATTTGGTGGATTTCTTTAGTTGATGGCTGTGCGGATGGAGGGAGCAATGTGGGCATTGTGACTGACTGACAAATAGCCAGATGCAAAGAAAGATCCAAATTGGCGAAAGTGTTTATACTGACCTTTTTCTTGTGATTTATAATGTGAATGGGGAATTTATAGAAGTCCCCTTATGATTCCTCTAAGCCGAATTTTCGGATTTTTCTGTATAATGTCCGCTCGCTGATTCCTAATTCCTGAGCGGCTTTCTTGCGGTTGTAGTTGTTGCGCGACAGCGACTCCATCAGACGTTGCTTATACTGCTCTTCTATCGTTAATGGCATCTTGTCCACATATTCGCTCGCCAGTTCTTCGTTGTTCTGATGTGAATAATCTTGCTGATGCGGTGATGTGATGTGTGAGGGATTCAGCTGAACCGAATCAGGAAAAGGATGGGATGGGGCATAATCATAGTTGTTGAATACGGATGGAGTTTTAAGGGTGCCCACGTCGTGAAGGTTCACTTTTCCGCGTTCTTCAACAAGATTGTTGACAAGGGATTTTAAATCTGATATGTCTTTGCTTAGCTGTAAAAGCTGGGAAATCAGCATCTCGCGTTCATTGGCGTAGCTATGCTTCGATTTCTCTTCTGTCTGAATAAGAGCGGGAAGACGCGTCAGTGAACTGTCGTCAGTGATGTTGTGCTCCAACAAAATCTGGGCATTGATTTCACGCTCACGCGAGGTGATGCTGAGGTTCTCAACGATGTTGCGCAACTGACGCACGTTTCCTGGCCATTTGTATGACAATACCAGCTGCTTGCCATCTTCAGTAAGAACAATAGGCTGAATACGGTATTTCTCAGCCAATTCTGATGCGAATTTGCGGAATAGCAACACGATGTCTTCACCACGCTCACGGAGAGGTGGTATCTGAATCGGAATGGTGGCAAGACGATAATAAAGGTCCTCTCGAAACTTGCCTTCTTTGATGGCTTTCTGCATCTTCACGTTGGTGGCAGCCACGATGCGCACATCGGTCTTGCGTACTTCGTTGCTGCCCATGCGGATGAACTCACCGGTCTCAAGCACGCGCAGCAGTTTCACCTGAACCTCAAGTGGAAGTTCGCCAACCTCATCAAGAAACAAGGTGCCTTTGTCGGCTGTCTCAAAATAACCAGCATGGTCACTCACCGCACCCGTGAATGCACCTTTCATGTGGCCAAACAGTTCTGATTCTATTGTGCCGCTTGGAATGGAACCGCAGTTGATGGCAAAATATTTCTGGTGCTTGCGTGTGGAGTGGTCATGGATGATTCTCGGAAATACTTCCTTGCCTACGCCGTTCTCTCCTTCAATCAATACGGACAAGTCGGTATTCGCCACTTGAATAGCTATGTCAAGGGCGCGGTTCAGACCTTCGGCGTTGCCGATAATTCCGTAACGTTGTTTGATGGGTTGGAGTTCTCTGCTGTTCATTTATGTTGTTTTGTTTTATGCCTTTGTGTGGAGAAAGGAAATGGCTCCGATAATTATAAATAAGGATTGTAGAGTTTCTCGTGACCTATGGTCGTGGTGCCACCATGACCTGGATATACCTGAGTCGAATCAGGAAGCACACAGAGTTTCTCTTTTATGCTGCGGAGGAGCGATTGGTAGTTGCCACCTGCCAAGTCGGTGCGGCCCACACTGCTTTCAAAGAGTGTGTCGCCACTGATGAGGATTTGCTCTTCGGCATTGTAGAAACAAATTCCGCCGGGAGAATGACCGGGAGTTGCTATCACATCCAAGTGGCTTTGGCCAAATCTCACTCGGTCTCCTTCCTTGAGGGAAGGCCCAACTGAATGCGTGAAGCTGTAGTCTAAAGATGATGCGACGGCTCCACCGAAGAACATGGCCACCTGCTGTTGAAGCTGGGTATAGTAAGGATGTTCCAGACTGCTGGCTTCGGGCTTCAATCCCAGCTCTTGCAATGCAAAACGGTTGCCAAATACGTGGTCAAGGTGGAAGTGAGTGTTCAGCAAGTGAACGATGTGGAGCGAACGGGAAGTGATGTAACCGTACAACTCTTCCCATTCTGACTTGGTCAGACAGCCACAATCGATTATCACGCCTTCGCCTGTGGAGTCGCTGAGCACGTAGGTGTTCACACCTATCGGATTGAATACGAACCGCTTTATTGTTATCATCGGCATGCTAATTCTTTATGGTCACGTGTACCACTTTTTTCTGGTCAAAATAGTCTTCATCATAGAAATCCTTGATGTCCCATGTGGTGCACAGGGATTTCATGCTGTTCATTTCTGCTGCAAGTTCTCCCCCCTTTAAGGCTATGATGCCGTTGGGAAGAACATTGTGCTGGTCTTTGCGGATATTCTTGCGGCTGCAACGCACTAAATCTGTAAGGGACATGGCGGCACGGCTAACCACAAAATCATAATCTCGCCCCTTGAGGTCTTCACCGCGGCTGTGGGTGAAACGGACGTTCTTTAAACCGATGGCGGTGCTTACGGCTTCTGCCACTTTCAGCTTCTTGCCGATGCTGTCCACCAAATGAAAAGACACTTCGGGAAACATGATGGCTAAGGGAATGCCAGGGAAACCACCGCCGCAACCTAAGTCGAGGACGCAACTGCCTGGGGTGAAATGAATCACCTCGCTGATGGCCAGTGAGTGAAGGACATGATGCTCATAAAGGTTGCTGATGTCCTTGCGGGAAATCACGTTGATCTTCTCATTCCAGTCGCTGTACAACTCATACAGGGAGCAATACTGGCGTTGCTGCTCCGCTGAGAGGGATGGATAATATTTCAGAAGGATGTCCATGGTCAATCTGTTGATAGAGTGGTGATGTCCGACAATTCATCGTATCCAAACTTGATGTCTATGCTGCCTAAGTAGAATGGTGCGATAGTGTAGTTTTTGTAGTGGAAGAGTATGCTGTCTTTCTCCAAGAGAATATTGGGTGAGATAAATATGTCCTTGAACCCCAACCCTTGCAGCTCTTCCTCATTTTTCACCTTGTTTTGCTTGATGAGTTTCTGTTTGATACGCTGGATCATTTCTGACTTACAGTTCTTCTTAAGCAATTTGTTCGGACGGACTATGTTGCCGTCGTTTAATGAAAAGCTGTAGGCAAAACTCTCTTCGCCAGGGTGAGCGCCTCCCATGTAGCAGGATGTGTTGCCTGTGAAGCAGATGATGGTGTCGCCTAAGCCGAAATGACATTCACTGTCAACGTTATTGTAGAAGGTGCAGTACAATTCTGTGTCATCGTAACCCGACAACAAGTCGGAAGACTCTTCATCGGAGGAACTGTAACGGCTTCGGGCAATGTCAAGCAGCTCCATCACGTAGGAATGTGAGATCTCACGAACAAGGCTGTCGCCATCTGTGGTTTTAAACCCCTCGCTCACCTGATCCTTGATGAAATTGTTGATGTTTTTCACTATCTTCTGCTCGCGTTCATCGTCCGAAGTGCTGCGGAGCATCGACAACCTCACGTCGGAGCGAAGGTCAAACACATTTTTGCTGTGGGGATCTTGGTGAGTCACGCTGTCGCTGTAAAAAAAGTTTTCTATGACGATATGATGATCTTTCGTGCAACTTAAAGTCAGAAGATACACGGAAATAATCAAAAATATGTGAATGATGCGCTGCATGACGACGGTTGGTTTTGCCTTTTTGAGGAAGAATTTGCTTCCTGATTGCTTTGATTGTGGCTGGGCACAAACAATATTTTGGACGATTATCCTAAAATTTAAACAAAGATACTACATTTTTTATAAACCAACTAAAAATATCCGCTTTCTTTCCACTTATTTTTCATAATTTAATTTTTAGCAACTATTTTTTTCTTTTTTAATCAGAGGTATGAAACTTTTTTCGTAAATTTGCTGATTGGAATAAAAATCCATTGGATTTGGTTTTCTTTTTACCATTATGGCGAACAACTATTACAGTCAGCATCCGGAAAAGTCGCATTTCTCTGATGCCGGTCTTATGATTGCACTGGCAGTATGCATCGTCACCATCATCAAGCTGTTGATGTATGGCTTTACTTATGTGTCCCTGGCATGGCTGGCATTGACGATTGTTTATGTGGCCATTTCGTCTGCCACTCAAGCCAAGTCTAAGGTCAGGACTGCTGCCACCGCGGCTTTCATGGTGATATCAGCTGTGGCTTTTGTGGCGGCATTCACTTTTGATTATCCCATTCAGCCAAAGACGGAATCAAACCTGAGGGCTGAGCAAGACGAAAACAAACAGAATCAGCAGAATGTGGAGGAAATTCCTGTAGAAACTCCTAAGCCGGTGGTGGTTGAGACGGATGTCGTTTCAGAAGACGAATCTAAATTTGAGGACGTTGCACCTAATTCCATGCCTGAGGAATACCCTGAGGTTATGGCCGATCAGGACGAAGAGGATATTGAGGTGATTGACCTGCATGCAGACGAAGCTGCACAGGTTGAGCCAAATAGCAATGTCCAGCCAAATGCTGTAGAACATAATCAGGAAGAAGAAGCCATCACTGGATTTGATGAATCATTCCAATAAATTCTTATTGAAATTTTTAAGAAGATATGAACAGTTTAATGAAATGCCCGATGTGTGGGAAAAAAATTAACAGTGAGGCTACTCATTGCCCACATTGTGGAGAAGCTGTAAACAGGCGTGCTGTAAAGAAAAAAAGACTGATTATCGCTGCTGCTGCCATTGCTGCCATTGCTTTGTTGGCGTGGGGGGCTTATGCCATTTTCCATAAGGATAAATCAGACCTCATTGCCGACAACAACATGTCAGAACCTGACTCTTGGGAATTGATCTGCCATTATAGGGACACCAATAATCCGGATTCTCTTGAAGGAGCACTTGAAAAATATATCAGGGCGTATGGTAAAGGACAGCATGCCTTTGATGTGAAAACTCTCCGTGAAAGGCTAAACAAGGAAAAGAAATATTGGAATAACGTGGAGGAGAGCGGAGCCAAGAGGGAAATGGTTGAGAAATATCTCAACGAATATAAAGAGGAGGGATTCTTCTATCTCAGGGCCATCGACAAGCTTGATTCCATTACTTTTTTTGAAAAGCAGGAACTCAACACTGTAGAGGCGTACCAAGATTATCTTGACCTTTATCCCGATGGAAGATACGAGGACCAGGCCAAGGCCAATCTTGCAAAACTCGACGCTGTTCCACTCACCGATGCGGAAGAGGAAAACGTGAAAAAGGTGATTGTCAAACATTTTGAGGCGATGGCACAGAAAGACACTATGGCCATCAATGCCACAATTGCAAAAAATCTTTCTTCATATCTTGGCAAGAAACCATGTAAGCCGAGAGATGTCAATGAATATGTGCGACACATGTTCCAGGATTCAGAAAGACAGGTGAAATTTGAACTCACTGATTTCAAAATCAAGAAAATCGTGATTATTGAGGATGGAGACCCAATCTACAATGTCACCTTTGTGCTTAATGAAACGATGAACAAGCCTGCAGAGCATGCCATTGTTAAGGATACCGAAAGAGATTATGACGGTACTGCTATCCTCAACGACGATATGCTGATCACATCGTTGCTGCTTGAAGATATCTAAACGGAAATTCTTTTTTCTTTCATGGTTGTTTGTATTGCGGAAAAACCAAGTGTGGCCAGGGATATTGCCCGTATTCTTGGAGCAGACCATAATATGGGAGGATTCCTCGAAGGAAATGGATATCAGGTGACTTGGACATTCGGACATCTATGTGAACTGAAAGCACCAGATGAATATACTGATGAATGGAAAAGATGGTCGGTGTTTTCCCTTCCTATGATTCCTAATAAATTTGGAATCCGCCTCAAGGAAGATGACGGGGTGAAGAAGCAGTTTAATGTCATACAAACCATTATGTCGAAGGCTGAGATGGTTATCAACTGTGGGGATGCTGGTCAGGAAGGTGAACTTATCCAAAGATGGGTGATGCAGAAAGCACAGGTCAAATGCCCAGTCAAGCGACTTTGGATTTCTTCTATGACTGATGAAGCTATCAAGGAGGGATTTAGAAACCTGAAGCCTCAAGATCAATATCAGAATCTGTATTTTGCAGGACTCAGCAGGGCGGTTGGAGATTGGCTTCTCGGCATGAATTGCACGAGACTTTATACACTGAAATACGGTCATCAAGGACAGGTACTTTCTATTGGGAGGGTACAGACCCCAACGTTGGCTTTGATTGTAAAGCGACAGTCCGAAATCAATAATTTTGTTCCTGAACCTTATTGGATCCTATCAACTCTTTATCGAAACGTTGTTTTCCAGGCTGTTAAAGGAAAATTTCTAAAAAAAGAGGAAGGGGAAATGGCCTTGGCAAAAGTGCAAGACAAGGAACTGACCATTAAGTCGATTACGGCGAAAGATGGTAATGAGGCACCACCAAGACTCTATGACCTGACATCATTGCAGGTGGATTGCAACCGTAAGTTTGGGTATTCTGCAGATCTTACTTTGCAACTCATACAATCCCTATACGAGAAAAAATACACCACTTATCCTCGTGTTGATACCACTTTTCTCAGTGATGACATTTATCCCAAGTGTCCGAATATACTCCAAGGAATCAAAGGTTATGAAGTCTTCACACAGCCATTGTATGGACAGAAACTGCCTAAGAGGAAGAAAGTATTCGATTCATCGAAAGTAACGGATCACCATGCCATTATCCCAACTGGACAACCCGCGCAGAATCTCACGGATATGGAGCGCAATGTATATGACCTCGTCACAAGGGCCTTCATTGCAGCCTTCTATCCTGATTGCAAATTCAAGACGACTACTGTCATGTCAGATGTGGATGGTGTGGAATTTAAGGCCACTGGCAAGGTGATTGTCAGTCCGGGATGGAGAGCAATTTACCCTAAAACAACCAATCAGGATAATCATGATGCCGATAATCTTGAGAGTAAGGCAAATGAAGAACAAAAAGAACAGACGCTGCCCGATTTCACAGTGGGAGAACATGGACCTCATTCACCCCAACTTTTGGAAAAACAGACCACACCACCGCCATACTATACTGAAGCTACATTGCTGAGGGCTATGGAAACGGCTGGAAAGTCTGTGGAAGATGAGGAGTTGAGGGATGCATTGAAAGAAAATGGCATTGGAAGACCTTCAACCAGAGCTGCAATTATTGAAACCCTTTTCAAAAGGCGATATATAAAAAGGGAAAGAAAGCGGATTGTCGCGACACCTACAGGAATTGAGCTCATTGGCATCATTCATGAGGAATTGCTGAAAAGTGCGGAATTGACAGGAATTTGGGAAAAGAAGTTGCGAGAAATAGAAAAGGGAACATACAATCCCCAAGTCTTCATTAACGAACTGAAAGACATGGTTAAAACGATTGTAAACACCGTGAAAGCTGATAACTCCCGTCGCATGGTGGCTGTCACGCTTCAGGAAGCTCCAAAATCTAAAGGCACGAAAGGAACCGCAAAGAAGAAAACGGAAATAAAGGAAGGGCAGGCCAAACCTGAGCAAGTGGTGGCAGGATTCAAACCGAAAACTAAAAATACTACGGATATATCCTCTAAAACCAATAAGTCTGCTGAGAAATCGAAAAAAGTCAAAGCTGCCGACTCTTCGGCAAATATTGCTGCTCAAAATCAGCAAAATAATGATGAATGGATTGGACTTCCATGCCCTGTTTGTGGAAAAGGTGTGATTATAAAAGGAAAAACAGCGTATGGATGTAGCCGGTGGAAAGAAGGATGCCAGTATAGACGACTCTTTTGATTTGATTACCCCCAAAATAATCATGAAAGCCAATGCTGTTAACAAAGCATTGGCTTTCATGTTTTTTCTTGATTTTCGGTTTGAAGGCTATTATTCGTAACGGATTGCCTCTATAGGGTCCATCCGTGCGGCTTTTTGTGCAGGGAAATAACCGAACCCAATACCGATGACTGTGCATACAGCAAAGGATACGAAGATGGACCAAAGCGGGATGCTGGCTGGAAGACCGAATTGGGCACATAGCAGGGTGCCTAACCATCCGATCAAGATACCTAAGATACCACCTGTGATACTGATTAAAACGGATTCTATCAAAAACTGATTGCTGATGTCTATGCCTCTCGCGCCAACCGACATGCGCAAGCCAATCTCTTTCGTGCGCTCGGTCACTGAAACCAACATGATGTTCATGATGCCGATTCCTGCCACGAGAAGAGAGAAGGCAGCGGCAACTACCAAAATAATTGTGATGGTGTCCATGGTCGAAGACATGGTTTCCATCATCTCTTGCTGACTGCGGATTGTGAAGTCATCCACATCTTCGCTTTTGATTTCATGCGATTCACGAAGGGTCGCTGTCAATTCATCGATGGCATCATCGGTCAGTTCCTCGGTGATGGCTGAACAGTTGATGGATGAATAATAAGTCTGAGCCAGGATGCGCTTCATCACAGTGGTGTAGGGAGCGATCATCACGTTGTCCTGGTCCATGCCCCAGGAGTTGTAGCCTTTCGATTTCAAGACACCTACGATGCGCATTGGGATGGATTTGAAACGGATGGTTTTGCCTACGGGGTCACTGCCATCGGGAAACAACTCATCCACAATCGTCTTACCGACCACACACACTTTAGCACTTTTCTTGATGTCTTCCTCTGTGAAATAGTCGCCGTCCTGGATGTCCCACAACTTGATTCGCAAATAGTCTATGCCTTCGCCATACATGCTGGTCGTCGTGTTGTTGGCGCCATAGATTGCCTGACCCGAGGAGGTCACTTCTGGGGAGACATAGGTCACGTATTTCTTGTTTTTCTCTATCAGTTCATAGTCTTTCTGCTTCAGAGTCTGCATGGCTGAAGGGTCCTGACGGACGCCACCACGCATCTCAGCGCCTGGGCGGATCATGATCACGTTGGTTCCCATTTGAGCGATGTTGGCTCGAACACTTTCCTTGGAACCTTGGCCTATAGCCATCATAATGATCACTGCGGCCACACCAATGATAATGCCGAGCATCGACAGGAACGAACGGAATTTGTTGCTGGCAATGGCGCGTAAGGCTACTTTGAATAAATTGAGTATGCTCATCTGGTCATGTCTTTGAATTGGAGAAAATTAGTCGTCCTGTGGTGCTGGAAGGCTGGCTAAGGCGTCAGCAGCAGAGAGGATGTTGTTGTTTACTACGTCTTCTCGGATTTTGCCATCACGGAGGTTGATGTTGCGGGAGGAGTATTTGGCGATGTCTGGATTGTGAGTCACAAATATGATGGTGCGACCTTGGTGGTAAAGCTCTTGAAACAACACCAGCATCTCAAACGAAGTACGGGTGTCAAGGTTACCGGTTGCCTCGTCAGCCAATACCACAGCGGGGTCGTTCACTAATGCGCGGGCGATGGCCACACGTTGCATCTGACCACCTGACATCTGGTTCGATTTGTGCTCAAGGCGGTCACCCAAACCTACAGCCTGCAATGCTTTAATAGCAGCTTCACGACGTTGGGCGGCATTATATTTCTTGTTGTACATCAATGGGAGCTCAACATTCTCTACAGCTGTCGTCTTTGGGAGCAAATTGTAATTCTGGAATACAAAACCAATCTTGCGGTTGCGAAGTTTGGCTCGTTGCGATTTCGACATCTTTCTCACAGGAGTGCCATCAAGGAAATATTCGCCTGAGGTGGGGGTGTCAAGACATCCTAACTGATTCAGCAATGTGGATTTGCCGGAACCAGAGGTGCCCATAATGGTCACAAACTCACCCTCGTATATCTTGAAACTCACGCCACGGAGGGCTTTCACCGTTTCGTCGCCTACCTTGAAATAGCGCTTCACATTCTGAAGCTCTATCACAACTTTGCGGCTGTCTTCTTTCTTTTCTTCCATCGTTTGTCGGTTGAGGAGGATAACTTGAAGTGATATGTTCTCAGGCAAGAAATTATCTCGACGGACGGTTTTGGTTGTTGCCGCCGCCTTGGTTGCCACCATTGCCATTTGCGTTGCCTCTTCTGTTCGAATTTGGACGGCGAGGCATGAATGGGTTGTTGTTCTGCGCCTCACCTTCTGTGGCTTCCTGCATGATGTTGAATTCTGTGATGATCTCATCACCCTCTTTCAAGCCTGACAGAATTTCGGTTATAGTGCCGTTTGTGCTACCTACTTTCACTGGTATGGCTTTGAACTCATTACCTTGCTTTGTCCATACTTTCTGATCGCCTTCACAGTCGGATATGCTTTCACCATCCATAAGCAATGTCTCATTTGGGGCGAAACGGAGGGCTTTTGATGGAATCGCCAATACGTCGAATTTCTCCATCGTGAAGATCGTCACATTGGCGGTCAGGCCCGGCTTTAACTTCAAATCGTCATTTGGTGCGGAAATCACAACCTCGTAGGTCACCACATTGCTTTCTGTCGTGGCTTCCTGGCGGACCTGAGTCACACCGCCTTGAAACACATCATCGGGAAAGGCATCAACGGTAAAGGTCACACGCTGACCTTCTTTCACGCCACCGATATCTGCCTCGTCAACTTTGGCAATCACTCGCATGTCGGTCAGGTCCTGTGCTAAGATGAAAAGGGTAGGGGTGGTCATTGCGGCTGCAACCGTCTGACCTTCTTCCACTTCCTTACTCAAGACGATACCATCGATTGGAGAGGTGATAGTGGCATAGCCGAGGTTGGTGTGGGCTTTGCTCACGTTCTGCTTCTGAACTTCTACCTGTTGGCGAGCCTGCTCTGCCTGGCTGACCGACTGGTCGTACGACAGACGGGCCTGATTCACATTCTCTTTAGCCTGGTTGTTTGATGTCTGAGTGCCGTTGTAGCTCTGTTGGGCTTGGTTCATGCTTTGGATGGCATTGTTGTAGCTCTGCTGTGCATTATTCAATGACTGCTGAGCCTGCTCATAGTCGTTGGCCGAAATCAAGCCTTTCTGGAACAATGTGCTGTAACGATTGTAGTTCTTCTGGGCTATTTCCACATCTTTCTTTGTGAATTCCACGTTCTTACGTGCCAATTCGAGGTTTCGCTTTGCCAACTCCAAGTCTTTGTTCGACAATTCAAAGTTATTCATCGTGATGTCCAGGTTCTTCGAAGCTGCATCGATGCTCTTGTTCTGGTAATTGTGGGTGCTCACTGCGCTGGCCAGGTTGCTTTCTGCCGACACTAATTCAGAACTGAGGTTTGTCCGATCTAATTCTGCCATGATATCACCCTTGTGGACATAACTATTGTAGTCAACGTATATCTTGCTGATAATACCGGATACCTGGGTGCCGACTTCTACTTTGGTAACAGGTTCTATTGTACCTGTGGCGGTCACACTGGTCGAGAGATTAGTCTTCTCTGCTTTGGCACTGCTGTAGGTCACTTTCTGCTCACTCTGACAGGCCATCATGCCTGCTGCCAGTATGCATAATAAGGTTGTTTGCTTGATTGTTTTCATATTTGGAAGCTTGTTTAGTCTGTTTTTATAAGCGCATCTCATAACCTTCATAGAATTTCAATAAGGCGATGTTCAGCAAGGCGGTGTATTTCGATTGCAGCAGTTGCTGCTTGGCTTGAATCAGGTTGTTCTTGCCTGTGATGAGCTCGGCTATGTTCTTCAATCCCACATTGAACTGAGCGTCGAGTAATTCATAGCTGGCTTCATTGCTGGCCAAGTTCGATTTTGCATAGATGTATTGCTGCTGAGCGTTCTTTGCGTTCAGCCAGTAGGTCTCTATTTGGGAGTATAGGGCTTGCTCAGCGTTTTGTAAATCCAACTCGCTGTTTTGCTGAGACAACTTGGCACGCGTCACGTTGGTCTTGTTCTGCTTCCCGTCGAAGATAGGGACTGACACGGAAAGGCCAAGCGAGTTGTTCATGTTGTTTTTAAGCTGGGTGAAGATGGCGTCGTCGGAAGCGCTGCTGTTGCTGCTGCCTATACCGGCCATCAGGCTGATTGTAGGGTAATAACCCCGCTTGGCGATGCTCAAGTCAATCTTCGATGATTCCACATTCAATTCTGCCGCGTTGATCTCGGGACGGAGCGAACGGGCAGCATTGTAAACGTCTCTTTTCGAAGGGAGAGGGGTGAGCACCTGTGAATCATCTATCGTTGGGATGGCCACATCGAATTGATCCAACATGGCCAGTTCCAAGAGCTGCTTCAGCTGGAGTTTTGTGGTGGATAACTGTACCTCGGAGTTCACCACATTATATTCGTCTTGGCTCAGTTGAGCTTCCATTTGAGCTAAGTCGGCACGGGCAAGGCTGCCGACCTCCACCATTTCTTTAGCACGGTCACGCTGAACCTTTGCCCCTTCTGCGATTTCTTTGTTTACTTTCACGGCTTCATCTTGGTACAGAATCTGAACATAATAATTCACAATCTGTTCCTGGATGCTGTTGGCAGTCTCCTGGATATTCTGTTCGGCTATCTCGGTCGATAATCTGTTTTTCTTCACATTCTGTTGAAGAATGCCACCATTCCAAACTGTCCAGTTGGCATTGATGCCGTAACTGCCGTTATAACTAACCTCGTTCGAGGAACTGGTGAACGTACCGCCACTCAGGTTTACGGTAGATTCACTGAACGGACGCCACGACACGTTCTGGTTCGTAGAGGCGGACAACGTCGGAAGCAAGGATGAGCGGGATTGTTCCAATTCTGCTTCCGACTGTGACTTCGAGATGATGCTTTTCTGAAGTTGGATGTTGTGCTTCAGCGCATAGTCAATACAATTCTGAAGCGTCCATTGGGAGGGATACGACTGTGAATGGACAGAACCGCTGAATCCCCAAATCAATAATGATACGAATAAGAATACTGATTTTCTATAATTCATATATAAACAGATTGACAGATGACCGAACGGCGATCTGAGTTGTTGACAATAAAAAAAAGAAACAGTTGGCCTGTAAGCCGGGTTTTGTGTCTGAACTTGACATCAAAAGAATGGATGTCGTCGTTCAGATGTCTGTCATTTATCTGAACTGTGTGTCACCACACAGCTTTAGCGTTCTACCCCTTGGCTGGGAAGGGCTACCTTTTTCGGATGGCTAAAGCCATCACACTGCCAATATACATGAACTTGCAGCACCCAAGATGCACAGCCAGTGTGTCACCACACCGCTGGTGGGCTCTTACCCCACCTTCTCACCTTTACCTGTCTGGCGACAGGCAGTTCTTTTCTTCTGCATTACTCAACCCTCACGAGCTCCTTCTGATTAGGAAGTGGGTTGCCCTTGGCTGCCCGGACTTTCCTCAAAACATCACCATGCGGTTTTGTTCAGCGACAGACCGTCCAACTGTTTCTTTTGCAAAAATATAAAATATTTTTGTTTTTAAGACCTTTTTGGGAGAAAAAAGGTTTAATCTAAACAACAAAAATCCGCATTTTAAGAAATGATGCGGATTTTATTGGGATAAAGAAGAATGACCGAGCATTTTGTGTTTACTCTGACAACAAGTCGGGACGAAGACGACGGGTACGTTCCATGGCCATCTGAAGTTCCCATTCCCGGATTTTCTTCGGATCACCACACAATAGGATTTCTGGCACGTCACCGAAACCTTCATAATGTGCAGGACGTGTGTAGATTGGAGGGGCAAGCAAGTTGTCTTGGAAACAGTCGTCAAGGGCTGCCTGAGAATCACCGATGGCACCTGGTATCACACGTACAATGGCGTCTGTCATCACAGCTGCGGGCAACTCACCTCCAGAAAGCACGTAGTCACCAATCGACACCTCATGGGTGATGAGCTTCTCGCGGATGCGGTGGTCAATACCCTTGTAGTGCCCACAGAGAATGATGATGTTCTTCAATTGGGAAAGCTCATTGGCCATTGGCTGGTTGAATTGTTTTCCGTCTGGGCTCGTGTAGATGATGGCGTCGTAGCTTTCGCCTTTATCTTCCATCAACTTGTCTTGTAGGCTTTTGATACAGTCGGCAATCGGCTGTATTTGCATGATCATCCCTGAACCGCCGCCAAATGGATAGTCGTCAACTCGATTGTGTTTGTCTTTCGTATAGTCGCGAAGATTATGGATGTTGATCTCAACCAAACCTTGCTTCCTCGCTCTGCCCACGATGCTTTCTGATAAGAAACCTTCAAACATCTCGGGAAGAACCGTTATGATGTCTATCTGCATTGACTGTCTGTTTTAATTGGATTTTCTTTGAATTATCTTTGAATGATACAAACTTGCATACTCACTTCTAAGTGATGTCTCTCACGTTAATATTCTTTCCATGATTTGATTGGAATATCATCGAGACCATAGTTGCAGAATGCATGAATGAACGCGGAGGCCAGACGGGAATTTGTAATCAAAGGTATGTTCAAATCCACTGAGGCACGACGAATCTTGTAGCCGTTTGTCAACTCGCCTACGCTCAAGTCTTTTGGAACATTCACCACCATGTCAATCTCGTGATTGTGGAGCAAATCAAGAGCCTGTGGTTGGGATGGAGCTTCTGAAGGCCAGAACACACGAGTGTTGGAGATGCCGTTCTCTTCCAAATAACGGCTTGTTCCACCAGTGGCATAGATCTTGTAGCCGTGAGACTGCAATTCGCGGGCGGCATCAAGCATGGCGGCCTTCTCTTTGCCGGTACCTGTGGAGAGGAGGATGCTCTTTTGGGGAATGCGATGACCAACAGAAAGCATTGAGGCAAGTAGGGCGGTGGCGGTATTGTCACCTATGCAACCCACCTCACCTGTCGATGCCATGTCAACACCCAGCACGGGGTCGGCTTTCTGAAGACGGTTAAAGGAGAATTGACTCGCTTTGATTCCAACGTATTCCAAGTCGAACAGGTTCTTTGATGGCTTTTCTACTTCAATACCGAGCATGATTTTGGTTGCCAACTCTATCATGTTCAGTTTCAATACTTTTGAGACGAATGGGAAGGAGCGGGAAGCACGAAGGTTGCACTCAATAACCCTCAGGTGGTTCTGCTCTGCCAGGAACTGGATGTTGAACGGACCGGAAATATGAAGCTCTTTGGCTATCTGACGCGACACTTTCTTGATCTGTCGTACCGTCTCCACATAAATCTTCTGAGGAGGAAACTGAATTGTGGCATCGCCTGAATGAACTCCTGCAAATTCTATGTGCTCAGAGATGGCGTAGGCAATGATGTCACCATCTTTGGCTACGGCATCCATTTCTATCTCTTTGTTGTGCTCATGGAACTTCGATACCACCACTGGGTGGGTTTTCGACACGTTTGCGGCTAGTTTTAGAAAGCGGTTCAGTTCTTCGGGGTTAGAGCATACGTTCATCGCGGCGCCAGAAAGCACGTAGGAAGGACGAACCAGCACAGGAAAGCCTACCTCTTCTATGAATTCATTGATGTCGTCCATCGAGGTCAATGCACGCCAGGCTGGTTGATCTACGCCTATCCTGTTCAGCATGGCGGAGAATTTCTCACGGTCTTCGGCATTGTCTATGCTGTGGGCAGATGTTCCCAAAACCGGAACGTGCTCCTCATCAAGCCGCATGGCCAGGTTGTTTGGTATCTGGCCGCCTGTGGATACGATCACGCCGTGGGGAGTCTCTAACTCTATGATGTCCATCACTCGCTCAAAAGTCAACTCGTCAAAATACAGACGGTCGCACATGTCGTAGTCGGTCGATACGGTCTCAGGATTGTAGTTGATCATCACCGAACGGTATCCGTTGCTGCGGATCGTATTCAGGGCTTGAACGCCGCACCAGTCAAATTCCACGGAAGAACCGATGCGGTAAGCCCCGGAACCGAGAACGATGACTGAGCGATGGTCTTGCTCATACTCTATGTCGTGGGACGTGCCACTGTAGGTGAGATAAAGATAATTGGTCTGGGCCGGATATTCAGCGGCAAGCGTGTCTATCTGTTTCACGTATGGCACAATACCCAACGATTTTCTATAGTCGCGAACACTACGCATGCCAGAATCAACGCCTGACGACTGCTCCAAGCCGATGGCGCGGGATATCTGGAAGTCGGTGAAACCTTCAATTTTGGCACGGAGAAGCAGGTCTCTGTCTATAGACGAAAGTGATTCCTTTGATTGGAGTTGCTTGTAGGTGTCCAAAATTTTAAACAGCTTTTGGAGAAACCATTTGTCAATCTTGGTCAAATCGTGAATCCTGTCAATGGTGTAGCCAGCCTCAAAGGCTTTCTCTATCATCAAGATGCGTTTGTCGGTCGGGGATTGAAGTGAATGGTCTATGTCGCTGATGTTGAGCTCTTTGTTGCCAACAAAACCATGAAGACCCTGACCAATCATGCGCAGCCCTTTCTGGATAGCTTCCTCAAATGTGCGGCCTATGGCCATCACTTCTCCCACGGATTTCATGGAGGAGCCGAGCTCGTGGTCCACGCCATGGAACTTGCCTAAGTCCCATCTCGGGATCTTGCATACCACATAATCCAAAGCGGGCTCGAAAAATGCACTGGTTGTTTTGGTCACCGAATTTTTCAATTCAAACAATCCGTAACCCAAGCCTAATTTTGCGGCCACGAAAGCCAATGGGTAACCGGTGGCTTTCGACGCGAGGGCGGAAGAGCGCGACAGACGGGCATTCACCTCTATCACGCGGTAATCTTCTGATTCTGGGTCGTAGGCATATTGGACATTGCATTCGCCGACAATACCGATGTGGCGAACAATCTTGATTGACAAGGCGCGGAGTTTGTGATAGTCACGGTTGCTCAGGGTCTGAGAGGGAGCAATCACGATGGACTCACCGGTGTGGATGCCGAGCGGATCGAAATTCTCCATGTTGCAGACTGTGATGCAGTTGTCGTAACGGTCACGCACTACTTCGTATTCTATCTCTTTCCAGCCTTTCAAACTCTTTTCCACCAGCACTTGAGGCGAGAACGAAAAGGCTTTCTCAGCCAGCTTGTCAAGCTCTTCTTCATTGTCGCAGAAGCCGGATCCAAGTCCACCAAGAGCGTATGCGGCACGGAGGATTACTGGATAACCTAACGATTTGGCTGCCTCACGGGCTGAAGCGATGTCTTCGCAGGCATGGCTTTTAATATAATTGACATCAATCTCTGACAGTTTCTTCACAAACAACTCTCTGTCCTCAGTGTCGATGATAGATTGAACCGGGGTGCCTAGCACTTGAACATTGTATTTCGACAGAATCTGCTGTTCATAAAGAGCCACACCGCAGTTCAGGGCTGTCTGACCACCGAACGAAAGTAAAATACCTTGAGGGCGCTCTTTGGCTATGACTTTCTCCACGAAAAAGGGGGTGACAGGAAGGAAATAAATCTGATCTGCCACTCCTTCTGAAGTCTGAACTGTGGCGATGTTGGGGTTTATCAGCACAGTCTCTATCCCTTCTTCCCGCAAGGCTTTCAAGGCCTGTGAACCTGAATAGTCAAATTCACCTGCTTCGCCGATCTTCAAAGCTCCAGAACCTAAAATAAGAACTTTCTTTATATCTTTGTTTATCATTTTTCTCTATAATAAATTATTGAAATTCTGATTGTTGTATAACTATGCTCAATTTTTAATCTAATGCATGACTCTTGTATATGCGTTGACTGTTTATTACAAAAGTTTGATGAATTCATCAAATAAATATTCTGTGTCTGTAGGACCGGAACTGGCTTCTGGATGAAATTGAACGGAAAACCATGGGTTGGTTTTGTGACGGATACCCTCGTTCGAACCATCGTTCATGTTGACGAAGAATGGTTCCCAGTCTGAGCCGAGGGATTGGTCGTCAACGGCATAGCCGTGATTTTGGCTGGTCACATAGCAACGGTTGGTGCCACATTCACGGACAGGTTGGTTGTGAGAGCGGTGACCATATTTCAGTTTGTATATTTTCGCTCCGCCGGCTTTGCCTAACAACTGGTTGCCCATACAAATTCCAAATATCGGAGTCGAAGGGCGTAGCTGCATTGATTTACGGATGTTGTCAACGGTTGCTGTGGCGGTGTCGGGGTCGCCAGGGCCATTTGCCAGGAACAAACCGTCATAGGCAATTCCGGAAAAGTCGTAATCCCATGGCACGCGAATCACATTTACACCACGTCGAAGCAGGCAGCGGATGATGTTTTCTTTCACACCACAATCAACAAGCAGCACCTGTTTCAGGCCATTCTGGGGAAGATGGGTGTTGATACCGTCATTGCTCGTCTCGCGCGACAAGCGGACAGACGAAGTGCCGTGATATATGGTGATGTCCTTGCAACTGACACGGGATATGAAGTTCACCTGGCTGTAATCTTCTATCTCTACTGCTGAACCATGACCTTCAAACAAAACCTTGCATTGCATTACGCCATGTTCACGCAATTTCTTTGTCAAACTACGGGTGTCTATGCCTGAAATGCCGGGAATATGCTCACGGCGAAGCCAGGAGCCAAGGCTTTCAAGGCCGTTCCAGTGGGAGAATGTCTCACTGTAGTCACTCACGATGATGCCGACAGCTTGAATCTTGCAGCTTTCCATGTTTGTGGACAGCCCGTTCTTCTCAATGCTGAATGGAGGAACGCCATAGTTGCCTACTAATGGATATGTCATCACTATCATCTGGCCGGCATAAGAGGGGTCTGTCAGACTCTCTGGATAGCCGGTCATGGCAGTGTTGAAGACTATCTCTCCCGACACATTCTGCTCATAGCCGAATGATTCGCCTTGATACTCACTGCCGTCTTCTAATAACAACCGTACTTTGCTCATTTCAATCTTTTTACTTTTTGTTTCTATTGATTTTGATTCTCTTATTTTTTTAGTGTTGGCTGAAAACAATCTTTACCTGACTACACAATATAAAAGAAAATCTGCCATACTTTACCAAAATAAGTAAAGCATGGCAGAATCGATTTGTTTATGTGAAGGTCTCTTTCATGTCAGTCAATGATGCCTAATTCTTTGAAGCTGTCATATAATGCGGAAACGCACGTATCAACTTGCTCTTTGGTGTGAGTTGCCATCAATGCCACGCGGACAAGTGTATCTTGAGGAGCGCAGGCTGGAGGAATCACAGGGTTGATGAAGATACCTTTTTCAAAAGCTTTACGTGTCACCTCAAATGTTTTTGAAACATCGCGAACATAAAGTGGGATGATTGGACTTTCTGTGTCACCAATCTCAAATCCTGCTTTCTTAAACTCGTCAAGAGCATAGTTCGTAATCTTCCACAAGTTCTCCTGACGTTCTGGCTCGGATTGGATGATGTGGAGGGCTTCGAGAGCGGCTGCAGTGGCTGCAGGGGTGTTCGAAGCAGAGAAGATGTAAGTGCGAGAATTGTGGCGGATCCAGTTAATGGTGTCGCTGTCAGCAGCAATGAAGCCGCCGATAGAGGCCAGAGACTTGGAGAAGGTACCCATTATCAAATCAACGTCGTCGGTCACACCAAAATGATCGCATGTGCCACGGCCTTGACGACCGAACACACCGATGCCGTGAGCCTCGTCAACCATTAAGGATGCATTATACTTATTCTTTAATGCAACTATCTCCGGCAATTTCGCCAAATCACCTTCCATGGAGAAAAGACCATCCGTTACAATCAATTTCAATGCATCGGGACGACAACGCTTCAACTCGCGTTCAAGGTCATCCATGTCGTTGTGTTTGTAATGGAAGAATGTGGAGACTGACAAACGGCGACCATCTACGATGGAAGCGTGGTCACGGTCGTCACCTAAGATGTAGTCATTGCGACCGGTAAGGCATGAAATCACACCGGAATTCACAGTGAAACCGGTTGAATAAACCAATGCGTCGTCTTTTCCTACAAATTCTGCGAGTTCTTTCTCCAATTGAACGTGAAGGTCAAGTGTTCCGTTCAGAAAACGAGAACCGGCACAACCTGTTCCATATTTCTGAATGGCTTTGGTGGCAGCTTCAAGAATACGTTTGTCGTAGGTCAAGCCCATGTATGAATTCGAACCGAACATCAAAACCTTTTTGCCATCCATCGTAACTTCAGTGTCCTGATGACTGTCGATTTCTCTGAAATAAGGGTAAATGCCAGCCTCCATGAATTTCTGAGGCTCTCTGTACCTTTTGAATTTTTCTTGTAATAAACCCATAATCTTTAACAAATCATTGTTATATTATGTACAAACGAAACATAACAATAATATAGTTTGTTTTACCTTTTTTGCAACCTCTTTTTCGGGGTTTGTTCCGTTACAGGCTACAAAGGTACTAAAAATATGTTTATCATCATTCTTTTTTTTGAAAAAAAATCGTTTTGGCAAAAAAACTGCATCCTTTTTGATAATTCTTTTATACAAAAGTACTAACTTTGCATTTCATTATAAATAATAACGATATCTCCACCTGCAACTTTTGGTTTAGGCATACAATTCCTGTTTAAATGCATTCGAAAAAAAACATAGTTTTTATTGTCAACCCCATTTCAGGGACATCTTCTAAAAGAACAATTGTTAATCAAATTGATAAGTATATCGACAACCAATTGTTCGATTTTAAAGTCGTTGACACTGAATATCAGGGACATGCAAGGGAAATCGCTCAGGATGCGGTTGAAAAGGGCGTGGACATTGTGTGTGCGATTGGAGGAGATGGTACCGTGAATGAGGTGGCGTCTGCGCTTGTGCATTCTAACACCGCATTGGCTATCATTCCATGTGGATCTGGAAACGGATTGGCCAGACACCTCAGAATCCCAAGGGATGCGATCAGGGCCATTAAACTTATCAATAAGGCGGAACCTAAACTCATTGATTATGGGGTGATGAACGACCATCCTTTTTTCTGTACTTGCGGAGTTGGACTTGATGCGTTTATTTCACAAAAATTTGCGGAATGTGGGAAAAGAGGCTTCCTGGCTTACATAGAGCAGGTGCTGAAGTATGCCCTCAATTATAATCCGGAATTCTATGAACTGGATGTGATCAACGAGCAGTCGTCCCATGTCTCTTACAAGGCTGCGCTCATTGCATGCGCAAATGCTTCACAATATGGAAACAACGTCTATATTGCTCCTGGGGCTTCTGTGCTCGATGGATTGATGGACGTCATCATTGTAGAGCCATACAAGATGTTGGATGCCACGCAAATGGGGATTCAGATTATGAATGGCACCTTGCATAAAAACAGTCATGTCAAACGGTTTAAATGCAAGTCACTGAAAATCAAACGTAAAGAACATGGGCCCGTGCATTTCGATGGCGACCCGATGACCACGGGAGAAGTGATTGAAGTGTCCATTGTGAATAAAGGCTTGTATGTGGTTTATGATGGTAAAGAAGGAATCAGAAATTTCGGAGAATCCATACAAAACACGGTAAAGATGTATTATAACAATCTTTACATGAAGTCGGGACAGCTTATTGAGGATGGCTCCAACAGAGGCAGGAAACTTTTGGGAATTTCCAAAAGTGAGAAATAGTCTTCAGGCCCGATGGCTTTTGTTTCACTGGAGAATCAATGCGACAATGTTCCAAAAAATCAAAACAGACATTCGAAATCTGTATCAAATTCCGGAAACAAAGGATTTTTCACTGCTTTTTGCTTTCAATCCTTCCCACGAAATGGCGTTGGTGAGGAATTGTGCAGATTATGCACCTACCAAAAATGTGGCCATGATGGAAAAGCAATTGTGGAAACTCCCGTTCATTTGGGCGGGAGAGGATGATTGTGTATTCAACATCGGAACTGGAGAGATTTTTGATGCTCACGGAAATAGGGTGGATGTGTCATCAAGAATTCTTATTCCTTTTCCATGGGGATGGAATCTGGCAGTCCGTGAACGGTTTCTTGAAGCTGGGATTGATGAACGTGTTATGCCTGGAGAAGGATGCCTTCAGACTCTGAGGACTTTTGCGGGAAGAAGTTTCGCCTGCGATTATATTCACGAATTGCTGTCTTCAATCCCTGCTGACATGAGGGATAGATTGGTTGGCAATCACATGAAATTCCACCAATCGGTTGACACTGTGCGTTTTGATGCTGCAATGATGATATTCAAGCAGCCATGGTCAAGCAGTGGTAGGGGAAATTTCTGCGCTGCTTCTCTCGATGAAATGACTGTTAAAAGGCTGGAGGCAAGCGTGAAAAAGCAAGGGGGATTCCTTGCGGATATATTTTATCACAAAACGCTCGATTTTGCGATGGAATTCTATGTGTTTGCGGATGGAAATGTGGAGTTCATCGGATATTCGCTTTTTCAAGCGGAAAAAAACGGCAAATACGTGGGGAATATGGTGGAGAGCCAAAAGATAGTCCGCAAGACTATAGCTTTGGCAATGGGGGGAGACAATGGACTCTTGGATGCTTTAAAAGAAAAGCATCTGGAAATGCTCCGCAGGACAGTGGCTGGTCTGTATTGTGGATTCGTGGGAATTGATATGATGGTCGTGAATAATGAAGACCATATCTCTGTGCATCCTTGTGTGGAAATCAATTTTAGGATGAACATGGGAATTATGGCCATGTATGCTTATTTACGGCCTTTCCTCTTTGATTTTTTGGAGGAAGAAGAGGATTCTGAAGAAGGAGCTGTCTGGCGATCATCTATCCTCGAACCACCTTCGCTGATGCGGGAACGTGGATTCCACACGGTTCTCAAATCACGCTTCATTTCCATCAGATATTCCTGAGTGGCTGAGCTCTCATTGCCGAAACGGTCGCTCGCGCTGATGGCATAGTATTGGTAACCTGATATGTCGGGCGTGATGCGGAGAAAAGAACCGACTACACGGGTTTTCAGGAGGTTTCGGCTTGAAGTCACATCCACTGGATAGACATTCGAGCCATAGATGTTATAGAATACATAATCATCATCATTCATTTTCATCTTCCTTTCACCTTGATCGTCTGACCCTATCCAATATAGACATTTGCCATCAACATCGTGATACAAATCTCCTGGTTTGCTTGGAGCTATGGTGTCTATACTCCAAACCATGCGTGGTGTCAGGCTGAGGGTGGGGAAGAACTCTGTCTGGGATTTGGTGTAAAGACCTTTGCAGTTGCGGGTGAAAAAATCACTGCGGTACAGTGCCACTCCACCTAAGCCTGTGTTGCGGGCGGCGTGAATCTGGCTGCGAACATCGTCGAGCACCCAGTTGCCTTCAGATGGATCCAAAAAATAAATGCCGAGTCCAGGGGCTACTGGATGGCCATATTGGTGCTCACGCCAGTCATACATGAAAGGGAAGAAATTGTCACCTTTGAAGTACATCATTGGAAACAGCACATCCTGAAGATTGTCTCTCAGCCATCCTTGTGCGTCTTGATACACAGCGTCATAGCTGTTCCAACCCTTCGAACTGTAGCGGCTCAGGTCACGGAACTTTCCAATAGGAGAACTTGACAGTTTCACCCATGGCTTGATGGGCTTGACCGTGTCGTGGATTTTCTTCACTATCCGCGTGATGTTCTGGCGGCGTTCCGAAGCGCTGCAGTTGTCTGAATAATTATAGACTTTTTCAGGATAGCGGATATAGTCGAGCGATATGCCGTCTATGTCGTAATTCTCACACAACTCTTTGCATATCGAAGCCACATAGTCGCTGGTCGATGGGTTGTCGGGACGCATGAAGATGTTGTCGCCTGCGGATTTGCAAAGTTCTGGGTGACGGCGGGTGATGGAGGAATTCCCAAATCCACGTTGTTTTTTGGTGTCACCCAGGGGAATGGTCACGAGCCAGCAATGTAGTTCCATGCCGCGGCGGTGACACTCATAAATGGCGTAATGGAGAGGGTCATAGCCAGGATCTTTGCCGGGGGTGCCGGTCAGGCATTCGTCCCAAGGTTCTATCTTCGAAGGATAAATCACAGAACCACGGATACGTGTCTGAAGTATCACTGTGTTGATGTGGGCGGCTTGAAGCTGGTTCAAGATGGTGCACAGCTCGCGTTTCTGAGCTTCTATGCTCTCTTCGTCTTTGGCTTTCGTCTTTGGCCAGTCCAAACTCATGATAGTGGTCAGCCATACGGCACGGATCTCTTCCTTTGGATACTGAACTGTGGTCGTCCAAGGATTGGTGTTGCCTGCTGAAAGAGTAGTGTAGGCTTGACCTTTGATTTCTTGTGCTGCAAGACACAATAAGGCCAATATGATGATATGGGAAATCGATTTCATGTGTATGGTGATTTGCTTTGTTCTTTCCTTTTGACTGCAAAGATAAGTGTTTTTTCCGATATTTTCGTGAATGGTTGACTTTTATTTCCTCCCACTTCAAAAATGTAAGTAAATCATTGCGCTTTCAGGAAAATATTTACTAACTTTGCCCGATTATTAGAAAATCGTAATTATGACAACTTTTGTTATTTCAGTTCTTTTACTGATTGGGGGCTATTTTATATATGGCCTCTTTGTAGAGAAAGTTTTCGGTGCGGATAACAATAATAAAACACCTTGTTACACTTCTCAGGATGGCGTGGACTACATTCCGCTGCCTACGTGGAAGGTGTTCCTCATTCAGTTTCTCAATATTGCAGGGACCGGACCGATTTTTGGTGCCATCCAAGGCATCCTCTTCGGACCTTCAGCATACCTTTGGATAGTGCTTGGCTGTATCTTCGGAGGTGCTGTTCACGACTATATGTCGGGAATGATTTCTATTAGGAAAAATGGGGCAAGCCTGCCTGAAATTGTCGGCGGAGAATTGGGAAAGCCTGTCAAAATTCTCAATCTCTTGCTTTCTATGATACTCATGATTTTGGTTGGAGCAGTGTTTGTGACCACGCCTGCTGGATTGCTGACCAACCTAACCCAGTCATGGGGAGATAAGACTACGTTGGCGCTCATCTGGACTGGCATTATTTTTGTTTATTACCTACTCGCTACTTTGCTTCCGATCGACAAGCTCATAGGAAAGATTTATCCTGTCTTCGGACTGGCATTGCTCATTATGGCAGTCGGAGTGATGTATGGAATTTTTGCTTTCGATGGAAATCTACCTGAAATCACTGATGCATTAACCAACCATCATCCAAGCAGTAATCCTCTCCCAATTTTCCCGGGGCTTTGCATTACCATCGCTTGTGGGGCTGTCAGTGGATTCCATGCCACTCAGTCTCCAATGATGGCGCGTTGCCTGAAAAACGAAAAACTTGGACGACCGGTGTTTTACGGAGCAATGATTACCGAAGGACTTGTGGCGCTCATCTGGGCTGCCGCTGCTATCAAGTTTGCCGACAGTCTTGGAACGGGAGGCGACACACCATACGAGAAATTGCTTTCTGCCATGACCGATCCTGACACAGGCAAGCTTAATCCTGCCATTATTGTCAACACCATCAGCCATTCTTGGTTGGGTAGTGTGGGGGCTGTATTGGCTATTCTTGGAGTCGTGGCCGCTCCAATCACATCTGGAGACACCGCTCTCAGGAGTGCGCGTCTCATTCTTGCGGATTTTCTCAAAATCAAGCAGGATAAAATCGCAAAGAGGTTGCTCTTGGCATTGCCTATCTTTGCCATTTCGTTCATCCTGCTCAATATCGATTTCCAAGTGCTTTGGAGATATTTTGCATGGCTCAACCAGACCCTGGCTGTGTTCACGCTTTGGGCAATCACGGTTTATCTGGCGAAAAAGAAGGGATTCAGCTTTATGATTGGACTTGTCCCGGCTCTTTGGATGACGGCGGTCTGCACTTCTTATATCTTTCTTGCTCCCGAAGGTTTTTCGCTTAATCCCGACCTCAGTGTATACATTGGGGTGGGAGTTGCGTTCATCTCTATGATGATATTTATTGCCTGCCGTAACAAATTGATTCAAAAGATATTATAATCTTAATGTTATGAAAAAAGCAGTGCTTCTCCCTCTCGTCCTTTTCTTGGCTGGTGTGGCGGTTTATGTCTATAATGGCATTTATCATCATGCATGGATGGACAACCTCCCCAATATCATCATCTTTTTCTTCATCGTCGTTTTTCTTGCCATTGCATTGAGAAAAAAGGAAAAAATGTCGCAATGGCGAAAGGATAAAGAGTGATGAAGACAATGGGTGAGGAATACTGTCTGTTTTTATATGGCAAATGATGAAGGTACACATGGAAAGATGTTCATAACTTTTTTGTGTTCATAACTTATTCAAGCATGTTTTTTCGTTTTTCAAAATAATTATTATATTTGCAAATAATTTTCCACATTTGAATAAACTCATTTAATTATATAGCTATGAAAAAGTTTTTTGCCACTTTCATTTGTGTTGTTGCTTTTGCAACAAATATGTCTGCGCAGTTCTCTGAAGGAACGAAGTTCTTAGGAGCATCACTCACTGGAGCTGACCTCAGTTATAGTAAAAATCAGAATCTGGGTTTGGGAGCTGAGGCCAAAGCGGGTTATTTCATTATGGATGACCTCATGCTCCAGGCTGAAGCCGGATTTGATGTGAGGTTCAAGGAATGCCAGAAAATATTTGTAGGAGGTAAGGGACGCTACTATGTGGCTGATAAAGTCTATGTGGGAGCTGGTGTCAAGCTGTTGCATGAGTTTAAAAACTACAATGATTTCATGATCTCTCCTGAAGTGGGATATTCGTTCTTGGTCAACAGCACTCTTGCTATTGAACCGGCATTTTTTGTCGATATCAGTACAACCAGCTTCTCCAAATACACGAAGGTGGGAGTGAAAATTGGTATCGGTATCTTTGCCGACTGATTTTGACAACAATTCTATTTTTTATCATTACTTACCACAGGTGCATTGCAAGAGATTCATGAACCTGTGGTTTTCATTATCTTTTTTGGCTTTATATCATGAATGTGAAATCTGATTGCTTCATATACTACGCTGACAGAGACAGTGCGGAAGCCACTATTGCTCAACTGAGAATGTATAATGGTGGAGGACGAATCTATCTTTTGGCTGATAATGCCAAGATGCCACCGATTGATGGATGCACCACGATTATTGTGGACAATATCAACAGCTCGATGGCTGTTAGGGAGATTGCGCGTGCGGCTCAGACGGATTTCTTGTTTGTCTATTCAAAGGAAACTCCTTTGAAACTGTCATACAACACCTTGTATAGGATGGCTGATATTGCCTCGTCTTCTGAGGTGGACTTGGTCTATGCTGACCACTATTCAATTGAAAACGGTAAGGTGGTGAAAGCGCCTTGCATCGACTGCCAGAAGGGTGCCATACGCAATGACTTCGATTTTGGGTCTTTGCTCCTTTATAGAACTGATTCTGTACAAAAATATGTGGAGCAGGCTGCAGAATGCAAGTGGATGTATGCGGCAAATTACGACCTGAGGCTCTTTATTTCCAGAATGAAAGATGACAATATCTTTCATGTGAAAGAATTTCTCTACACGGAGCAGGAATTGGACCTGAGGAAAAGCGGAGAGAAACAGTTCGATTATGTCAATCCGAATAACAGGGACGTTCAGATTGAGATGGAGAAGGTGGCTACCAGGCATCTGAAGAACATTGGAGCGTTTATCGGTACCGAGTCTGTGGAGATCGTCAATGTGAAAAGTGGAGAGTTCGAATGCGAGGCATCGGTCATCATACCTGTGAAAAACCGGGCGAAAACGGTGAAGGATGCTGTGATGTCTGCGCTCTCACAAAATGCGGATTTCAACTTCAACGTGATTGTGGTGGACAATCATTCAGATGATGGAACCACAGAAATTCTCAGCCAAATAGCAGCTGAGAATCCTCAATGCATTCATATTATTCCTGATACGGACGATTTGGGAATTGGAGGATGTTGGAACCTGGCAGTGAACGACCCAAGATGTGGACGATTTGCTGTGCAGCTCGACAGTGATGACCTTTACAGTTCGGAACAGACACTGGCGAACATTGTCGCTAAATTTTATGAGGAGGGATGTGCTATGGTCATCGGATCTTATAGAATGTGTGACTTCAATCTGAAGACTTTGCCGCCAGGAATTATTGACCATCGTGAGTGGACTGATGAGAATGGACGGAATAATGCGTTGAGAATAAACGGATTGGGGGCACCAAGAGCTTTCTTCACACCGCTTCTGCGAAAGTACGGAGTACCTAACACAAGCTACGGAGAGGATTATGCGCTTGGATTGCTTTTCTCCAGAATGTTTAAAATCGGACGTATCTACGACGAGCTCTATCTCTGCAGAAGATGGGAAGGCAATTCGGATGCGGCATTATCAAGAGACAAGGTTAATGCCAACAATCTATATAAGGATTCGCTCAGAACCATTGAAATCAAAGCAAGGCAGGTTTTAGGACGATCTTTTGAGGAGGCTTTTTCTGATAAGGAATTCATGCATTTTTTCAAAGATCAGCTTAACCAATGGGATGAAGCGGCTTTGAGATATAAGCAGTTGGATAATGTCAGAGTGAAAAAATTACAGCAGGAGGATGTCAAACTGGATGTCCAGTTCAATCCCGCAAGAATCGTATCCACTGGAGCTGACATTTCTAAGGAGGCACTGAAGAAAAGGCCTTGTTTCCTTTGTCCGGAAAACAGGCCGGAGGTACAGTGTGAACTGCAAATCATCAATAAATATCAGTTGTTGGTGAATCCGTTCCCAATTCTTCCTGTGCATTTCACCGTTCCGCATAAGAATCATATTCCTCAAGAAATTTTACCGAATTATGGTGATATGATGGAAATTGCCGATCAGCTGCAGAAATTGTTCATTTTCTATAATGGACCACAATGTGGAGCATCTGCTCCCGACCACATGCATTTCCAGATTGGATTGAGGGGTGTAGTACCGTTTGAACGGGATTGGGACGACAACTACAGAATCTCAAGGTCAAGAATCTATCCAATTCTTGATGAGGAGTTCATCGAAATCACCAAAATTGAGGAAACGGCCGACGATACGGGCATCTTCCTTGCCAGATATCTCTGTCCTACATTCGTTATTGTCACTCGCACTCCTAAAGCTAACGCCATTTTGTTTGAGAAACTCTATAAAGCATTGGAACAAGAGGATAATGGAAAGGAGCCGATGATGAATATTTTGGCATGGAATATGATCTCTAAATCGGATGGGCAGAAAAGAGTTGTCAGTGTGGTTATACCAAGGAGAAAACATAGACCGGATTGTTATTTTGAGTCGGATGATGAGTTGAAGGTACTTGTCAGTCCGGGAGCTCTTGATATGGCGGGACTTGTCATTACTCCACGTGAACAGGATTTCAATAAGATGGACACGTCATTGGCTGTGAGCATTATCCAGGAATGTGGCATTGAGCCAGAAGAGGAGATGGCGGTTATCAAACGGCTTAAAAGTATTAGATTTTAGGTTTTTCGTTGAACTTATATGAAAGAATTTAAGGTCAGTGTCTGTGTGTTGCAGGCAACAAAACTTTCTGTTGGTCTGAACGGAAACTTTATGGCGAAAGGAGAAACCGTATCAGGCACTCAGATTGTGGAATATAAAGATGGGTGTATTCTCTGGAATGATAACTTATACCAGGAACTCAGTTTCATCCCGCAGCAAAAGGATGCGACTATTGAGGTTTATGACGTGAAAATCGGTATCAATTTCCATTGGGAACGAACGGAGACTCAAACGTTCAAGGGGGCTATGAATATGCTGGCCGACAATGGGAAAATCTGTGCCATCAACATCCTTAATGTGGAGGACTATCTCATCAGTGTCATTTCATCAGAAATGAAAGCGACCTCCCCACTCGAATTTTTGAAATCACATGCCGTTATTTCCAGAAGTTGGCTCATCGCGCAAATCGAAAAAAGACGAAAGTTGTTGAAAAACAACCAGAACAACACTTTTTTCTCTTTCCATAAGAATGACCATTCATTGATAAGATGGTACGATAGGGAAGACCATATTCTTTTTGATGTCTGTGCAGACGACCATTGCCAGAGATATCAGGGAATTCAGCGAGCTGATAACCCTGCAGTCATTCAGGCGGTTAACGAAACAAGGGGACTTGTCCTCATGTCGGAAGGTAAAATCTGTGATGCCAGATTCTCTAAATGTTGTGGAGGCATGATGGAACAGTTTGACGCATGCTGGGAAGATGTCAACATGCCATACCTGGTGGGTAAACGAGATGTCATCAATCCTGATGCAGATGCCTATGACAAATTGGACCTCACTGAGGAGAATGATGCCAAACAATGGATTCAATCTAATCCTCCGGCATTTTGCAACACCAGCAATTACAGAGTGCTGTCTAACATTCTCAATGCATACGACACCGAGACGATGGATTTTTATCGCTGGGAGCTGACATATAAGCAAGCGGAACTGGCTGAATTGATCAACAAGAAAACAAAAATCGATTTTGGCGAGATTATAGACCTCGTCCCTGTCAAAAGAGGGAAGTCCGGACGTATATATATGCTCAAAATTGTTGGTACTGAAAGATCATTCACTATCGGAAAGGAACTGGAAATCAGAAGGGTCTTATCCACCACTCACTTGAAGTCATCTGCTTTCATTGTGCAACGCAATTTCAATAACGCGAAGCCCCCAACCGATAGCGTACCCGACAGTTTCACGCTGAAAGGGGCAGGCTGGGGACATGGAGTCGGACTCTGCCAAATCGGTGCAGCTGTGATGGGGGAGAGTGGATATGGATATCAGGAAATCTTGTCACACTACTATCCTGGAGCACAGATTACAGCTATTTATGAATAGATGGTGAATAGTTGATGTAGGAGCTCTTTATGCAGAATAAGAACATGAACAGGAAGCGGCGGAACAGCCCGTGGATTTGGATCCCGGCGCTCTTTGCCACAGAGGCCATTGCATCTGCCATGGTCACTTATGTGGCGTTGCTCATGTTTGTGCAGTTGGGAGCATCTTTCGCTAAGGCGGCATTGATGGCGGCATTGCTCATGCTCCCTTCCGTACTGAAACTGTTTCTCGGATGGAAGCAAAAATATAATCCCTATCTGAAGAGTATGCTTATTGGGGTCAATCTACTCCTTTTTGCAGCTTTCTGCCTCACGGCATTTGTGGTTGACTATGTCTTCTCCAACATTTTTGTCGTTTTCTCTGCCACTTTCCTTCTGGCGCTTATCAATGCGGTCAATGAGAAATATATTGCGGTCTATTATAACAATGTTTTAGACAAGAGGGCGCAAAGTCTCCTTGAGAATTATAAATTTGTGGCTACTCAGGTGGCTTTTATTCTCACTTATGGAATTTTGATTATTTTCGTCGGATTTCATGAAATTTTCTTCAGGAATATTCATCTGGCATGGTCTATGGAGTTTTTCATTGTGGCGGGAGTGATTTTGATTCTTTTGCCTTTCATCGTGCTTACCATGCAAAGACCTAAAAGAAAATCAGAAATCCATGACGTGCATGTTTATTCAAGGATGAATAATGCAAAAATAAGATCACGAAACATAAGGTTTCTCCTCATCGTTTGTATTTTGCTATTGCCTCAGTCTCTTTTGCTCTACACTCGGGTGTTTTATCTGATGACTCCTGCATCTAAAGGGGGATTGGACTGTACTTTACAGGAAGTGGGATTCGCTCAGGGTACAATAGGAGTAATTGCATTTATGGCGGGAACTTTCATTGGACAGCATTTGTTAAGACGCTTTGGGAATATCAAAATGTTCTGGACAATGATCCTACCGCTACTCATTTCTCCTCTTTTCTACCTGATGATGGTGCTGAATGGAAGACCTTCAGATTTCCTCTACATCTGTCTTATGACTTTTGCATCTCAAATCTGTTTTGGATTCGGACTGAACATCTGCGTTATTTTCATAAAAAGAACCACCGACATTTTCGATGAGAATATTCTCAGTCTTGTACATGTGCCATTGGTGGTGATGGCGATGTTCGTGCCGGCTGCGCTATCAGGCTATCTCTTGGAAATCATGCAGTTCAAGAATTTCTTTATCCTTAACGTGACTGTATCTCTTTTGGCTGTATGTTTGATTCTCATGAATAAGCGGTTTATCCAACGACATATTCTCAACTATCGAAAAATACGGTTGAATACTGCATAGCCCATAGCTTTAATTACAGTTTTAGAATATATGGCTAAAAAAATAGGCTGATAATCAAAAGATTAAAAGCCTATTCGTGTACACCCTAAG
>OMUD01000171.1 GCA_900314125.1 uncultured Prevotellaceae bacterium
TTGTCACGTTCATTCGACGGAACAAAGTTGAGGTTGAACGAGATGATATGCGAGCCATTGGAACGTAGAGAGGCAAACGTGTTGTTGTCACCCGCCTGACCAACGGTGAAGTTACATGCCGTAAGGTCCTTTCCGTAGCGCTGCATCCAGATGTAGGTGAGGTGGTCAGCCACCTCCTTGGCTTTTTCCTTTCTCGAACCGATTGGCAGTTCGAGCGTACAAGCCACACGTCCGTTGTCGTTTGCTGGGAAGTACTCACTCTTGATACCAAAGATTTTCATCACATAGATGGAGCCCACAAAGAAAACGACGCAGGCAATGATGATGGTCCAGCGGTGGCGTACAGCCCAGTTGATTCGTTTCTCGTACCAGTTGTCGAGTCCGTCGAGGAATATCTGAATCGGGCGGTAGAAAGCCTTGAAAATCTTGCTTTGCTTTTTTTGGAGCCTGAGCATCTGGGAACAAAGCATCGGTGTGAATGAAAGAGCAGAAGTGGTGGAGATGGTCATGATGATACACATCATCCATCCGAGCTGCTTGAAGAGCACACCGGACATACCCGACACCATGGTGAGCGGGAAGAACACGGCGATCATGGTGAGCGTTGAAGCGATAACGGAAATAGCCACCTCGTTGGTTCCATGTATTGCCGCCTGCTTCGGATCTGCTCCGCGTTCAATATGTGTTGTGACGTTCTCGAGCACCACGATAGCATCGTCGACCACGTTACCGATGGCGATAGAGAGACATGAGAGTGAAATCATGTTGAGTGAACCGCCCGTGGCATACAGATAGATGAACGAAGCGATGAGCGACATCGGGATGGTGATGGTGATGATGACCGTCGCCCTCCATCTTCCGAGGAAGAAGAACACCACGATGACCACGAAGAGCATGGCGTAGGATATGGTCTCAGTGAGTGAGTCGATGGTGTTGAGGATGTTGTCCGACGTGTTGACCATAACCTGCAGGTTGACATCCGGCGGCAGGTTTTTCCGGAGTTCCGGCAGCTGGTCCATCACCTCTTGGGAGATGGCCACAGAGTTGGCACCACTCTGCTTCTGCACGATGACGAGAGCACCTTGCTTACCGTTGGTGTAGGTTTGCTGTGCGCGTTCCTCCACGTCATCGACCACGCGCGCAACGTCTTTCACATAGACTTTTCCGTCGCCGTTGCTTGCCACGACAATGTCGTTGATTTGCCGAGAGTCGGTGAACTCGCCCTCAGTACGCACTGTATAGGTGAGTGTACCGATATCGACCGTACCGTTGGTGGAGTTTTGGTTCTCAGCTGCAATGGCCGATGCCACCTGTGCCGCACTGAGATTGTATGCCTCCATCTTGATAGGGTCCATATAGACATTGATTTCGCGCTCCGGCGCACCACTGATGGAAACGGTACCCACGCCGTCGATACGTGCGAGCGGGTTGGCCACGTTGTCGTCAAGAATCTTATACAATGCCTTCTGGCTCTCCTCCGCCTGCACAGAGAGGAGGAGGATTGGAATCATATCGGTGGAGAACTTGAAGATAATCGGAGTGTTGGCATCGTTAGGAAGAGAGTTGCTGACCATGTCGAGCTTATCCCGGACGTTGTTGGTGAGCACATCGATGTCATATCCATATTCAAATTCGAGTGTGACCACAGAAACATTGTCCCTGGAATTTGAGGTGACATGCTTCAAGTGCTCAACCGAGTTGAGCGTGTTCTCAAGCGGACGCGTGAGGTTGTTCTCCACATCATTGGCCGACGCACCGTTGTAATAAGTCATCACCATGATGGTGTTTGTATCGATATCCGGATAAAGGTCGATAGGCAGCCTCATGAGCGAGAACAAACCAAAAATGATGACCGCCGTGAACACGAGACTGGTCATAATCGGTCGTCTGACCGCACCTTCATATAAACTCATATTCTATTTCTTCTATTGAGATTTGCGATTATTTTACGACTTCCACCTCTTTTCCGTTAGCAAGCCGGGCCATACCGGCAACCACAACCATGTCACCGTCTTCAACACCTGAAATGATTTCGAACTTATCACCCACGTGCTGTCCGATTTCCACTTTATTATAGGACACTTTCCCGTCCTTATAGACATAGACATACCTGTCGCCCGCACCGATTTGCTTGACCACTGCGATATCCGGAACCATTACATGCACAGAGCTTGACATGTTGAGTCTTGCCCTTGCATACATACCTGGACGGATTTGTTGCTTGTCGTTGGACATGAAAAGCTCCACAGGGAAGGTGTGTGTGACTTGGTCTATCGTAGGATAGATGGTGACAACTGTTCCCCTGAAGAGTTGGTCAGGATAGGCGTCGAGTGAAACATCAGCTCCCATACCCTCCTTCACGATTCCGTAGTATTGTTCCGACACCTTGATGATGAGCTTGACTGGATTGGTCTGCTCGATGGTGAGTACCGGCATAGATGCGTACATGTCGCCGTCATCGTAGTTACGAGCTGTGACGATACCATCCATTGGTGCCACAAGCCTTGTGTTCTCCTCCAGAAGCCCGGTTTGAGAGCGAAGCACGCCCAGCTGCTTCTGTGCGTTCTCGTAGGCGATGACAGTCTGGTCGTACATAAGTTTGGCACCGTCGTATTCCGACTTGCTCACGCCACCAATGTTATAAAGTTCGGCAGTGCGGTTGAATTCCACCTGCTGGTTCTCCATCTGGAGCCTTGCATTCTCGATGGCCAGTTTCTGGTTCTCGATTTGGATGTTGCTTTGACTGACACTGGTTTTGTCAAGGTCAACGACAACCGCTCCTTTCTTCACATAATCTCCCACATCGTAGTAGATTTTCTTGATACGATAAGGAGCGTTAGGAGAGATACTGTTCTTGATGTTGCTCTCCACCGTACCCGCATAAGTTTCCGTCTGTGCCACATTCTGCGCAAAGACCTGTTCGATTTTCACTTCAGGCTTCGCATCTTTCGCAGCCTGTGGGTTAGCAGCTGTCTCTTCCTTCTTCTGGTTGCAGGCAGCAAGCATCACTGCCATGGAAAGAAGGATGGTTTTGTTGATAAGACGTTTCATATTTAATATATATTTTATTCTTGCTAAAGGGGATTGGAATAGTCTTGTTCAGCACATTTTATTTCAGATAAGTCTCCCGTCCGAGGGTGTAATCATAGTCGGACTTATTGGTGAGATAATCATAAATAGACTGGTTGTAGGTGAGTTGTGCTTGGGTGAGCGCGGTCTGGCTTTGGTTGACTTCCAGAATGGTGCCTTTTCCCACCTCATATCGTTTGTTGGAAATGTTGTATGCTTTTTCAGCCTGCGCCACCGCAATGCTGTTGCTGTTGACCTGTGAGAGGCTGGAGAGCATGTTGCTCCTATAGCTGTCGGCTGCGAGGTTGAGGTTTCTGAGCGTGTTGATCCGATTGTCTTCCAATTCCGCCATCTGTAATTTGACAGTCTTGAGCTTTGTCCAGTTGGAAGCCCTGTAGATTGGGACGGACACCGAGACCACGAAGTTGGCACTTGGTGAGAAAGAATAATTCCAGAGCTCCCATCCTTTATTGTAGAGAGACTGATATTGTCCTGTGAGTTGGAACATGACTGTCGGCATGAAGTTGGTCTTCGCAATCTTGTAGGACCTATCGAGCAGTGCCCTGTTGAGGTCGAACTGGCGCATGACTGAATTGTCGAGCAGCTGCCGTTCCTGATCGAGAATCTGCGGTATGACCACGTTTGACTCATAGTTTTCGAGTTCGTCGTCGATGGTGAGTCCCACATTGGCTGTGACTCCCATAAGCACCTTGAGCTGCAAGAGCGCGAGTTTCTGACCGTTCTCAGCCGAGACCATGGTAGCATTCATGGATCTCATCTGCACCTCAGCCGAGAGTTTGTCGTACTCACTGACCTTTCCCACTCTGAAGCGTTCGCTGATGATTTGGTAGTTGAGTCTGGAAGTCTCGTAGCTTTGTTTCATCACCTCGTAAGAATCCTGAGCGAGCAATGCAGAATAATATGCCTTGGTCACTTGGTTGATGAGGTCGAGTTTTGAGCCTCTGGCTTTTTCCTCCGCCAGTCTGATATCCTCTTTGGTGAGTTTCATGTTTTGATAAACAGCCGGTGCGAAAAGGGGCACATTGAGTGCAGCCGCCACATTGACGGTGTTGGTGTTGTCCTGACCCATTTTGAAACTGTTGCCACCGAGTTTCATCTCCGCAGCCAGCAAAGTGTGCTGAAGCGTTCCAGTGACAGATATTTCGGGCAGCAACGCCTGCCATGCTTCCTTGTCGGCAATCTTCTTGAGTTCGATGTCCTTTTCCGCGATTCTGATAGTTGGATTCTCATCCAGCGCTATATCAATAGCCTTCTTGAGGTTGACGTGCAGGAATCCGTCTTCGGATGTGTAGATCTGCGCCTGAGCTGCAGCACATACAGTTCCCACAAGCAAAGCAGTCAAAAAGCGTTTCATATTCATATTATTCATTCGTTATTATTTCAAATTCTTATTATGTTCTCTCATCAGATAGGAGTCAATCAATTGCAACCCCTTGGCTGTGCAACATCCTCTGAAAGTAATCACCTGCAGGCTGTTGAGAATTTCCGCCATGCTGTATTTTTTGAAAAGCTCAAACTTGATGATGTTCAGCATTTCAAAATCCATCATCTCGAGGAGCATCCGGTAGTTCAGATTCGGGATCATAAAACCCTCTTCCACACACTGGCTGATCACATTGAGCACGATGTCATTGCGCTCCTGGGTGTTTTGATTGAGAAAAGCCGTGAGTTTTGGATACTTGAACAAATCAACAAAGAAAACAGGATTCACATTTTCAATCTCATTCATCCTGAGAATAAACATCCTGATATAGACTTCAAAGCTGTTTTTTGATTCAGCCCTGACTTGCTGCACTTTTTCCCTTGTATGGTCAAACATGTGAATAAAACAAGCCAAAACAAGATGTTCCTTGTCTTCGAACATTTCATAGAGTGTCCGCTTGGAAATAGAGAAATGAGCGGAGAGGTCGTCCACTTTCACTTTTTTAATTCCAATACGACAAAACTCAGTCCAAGCATACTCAAGAATGCTTTTACGAAGTTGACTTTGAGAGTCGATTTTCTTTTCCACGTTCAGACAGTTGAAAAAAGTCAGCTTAGAAACATATTGAGAACAAAAAAACTCGGCTTGAATGCCCAATCCCAAAAACAAAATTTACCTTGTCCGTCACGCCTTGGGCATAAAAACTTTACAAAGTTAGGGAGAAAACTTTTAATAGCAAAAAAGTTTTGAACTTATATTCAGCCACATTACAATTATTAACATTCATTAACGCACGAAAAAGGAGCAATAGCATGCCACGTCACAAATAATCCCTCTCAAAGAGAAACTAAGGCAACATGTTTGTTCATTATCACTTAGAACACAAATCCCAGATTGATAAAGAAATAAGGTTTTTCGGTGATGTTGCTGTAGCCGAGAGTGGCTCCGAGAGGTCCGAACATGGTGTTATAGTAATAGCTGAGCGAAGTTCCAATTTTAGTGTGGTGGTCGAGAATATCCTTGAATTCATCGGCATCCTGAGCGACAGCAAAGCGGAGCTGCACAATGTTGTTCTCCGTGAGATGCATCTGTGCCTGGATTTGGGCTGCCAAAAACTTGTCCCAGGCCAGTTCCACATGTCCCATGCCTGCAAACGGCATCTGCTGTTCTGCATAATGTCCGAACCACTCGCCACCAATGGCGTTGCTGATGAAGAATGGTATGTTTTCCCCTGTCATAATTCTTCCGTAAAGCATCGGCTGGAGAGTAAAGCTGCGTCCGATAGTGAAGGATTTTCTCCAGGAAGCCGCATACTCGAATAATCCTCCCTCATCTTTGAAATTAACGAAGTTGTCCGTATGGTATGCGAATTTAGCCTTGAAGCGCGCACCTTTGGTTGGGAAAAACCAATGATTCTCGCTGTTATAGTCCACGTTGGCCTGATAATTGATGATATGCTGATTGTCAAGATGGTCGATCTGATGTTCCGGCAACCTGTCAACCAACAGGTTTTTGAAATCATAGTAATCCCATGCCGCTCCTATCCGGAAATTGAAGTTGCGGAGATTGAAATTGAGCGGCATGACCGTCACATTATATTGGTTAAAAGTGGTGTTGAAACTTTTCTTTCCGTATTCGTACAAATCGATGTCTTTATGCCAGAACGAGGCAGAGACAGAGTGATTGATGAAACTTTTAGGATGGAAGTCCCAATCCACTTTTCCCATGATCCGCTTGCCAAGGCGCAGGGTGAAATCAAGTTCCATCGGCAACTTCGTCCTTAACGGGAATGCCGCATTTGCTTGCAACGCCACAATTTCTTCGTTGTCGAACCTGACCCCGAGGCTCACTTGGTTGGTTTTCTTTTCCCCAGCCACGAACACAGCCCTTGCCGCTTTTTCACCATCTGGACCTTCGACTGCATTGTTAATAATCCTGCAATCAGCGCTTTGATAGAAAAGGTCAGTACGCATGACAGTGGTGATCTGCTCCGTCTCCTCTGGGTCGAAGACAGCCCCCTCCTTGATTTTGAATTTCGACCTGACATATTGTTCATCAGCTTCCGATATATTAACAAACCGTATGTCGGCAATCGGCTGATTCAGATTCTGTTTTCCCACAACCACTCCATCCTTCATCGGCTGGTTTCTCCTGCTCTCATCGAAAAGCTTACCCAATTCCCGAAGCTCATCCCAATGCTCCATGGCAGCCTCCTCACCTCGACGGATGAGGGTATCGATGGCATTGGCATTGAAGGACGCCGAGCCATACCCGGCGGTGTTCACCCTGATTGGGATATCCGTGATGGCAAGGTTGTCCTCATATTTGTTTTTGCAGTTCACGTCCACAATCTGCCCGAGGATGGAAGTGGCCGAAGACAGCTCTTCCGCCGTCTTGGGCTTTCCCTGCACCGTGACACCGATGATGAAGTCAGCTCCCATTTCCCTGGCGATGTCGGCAGGAAAATTGTTGCGCAGTCCACCGTCAACGAGCACCATGTCGTTGACCCTCACAGGTGAGAACACTCCCGGAATGGCCATGCTGGCCCTCATGGCGAGAGGCAACACTCCTTGATGGAACACATACTCCGTGTTGTCGATGATGTTCGTTGCAACACATGCAAATGGGATTGGCAACCGATTGAAGTCAATGGAGTCGTTATAGGGAGCAGTGAGGCGGCTGAAGAGCGAATTGATGTTCTTTCCCATGATGAATCCCCCACTCCCTTCAATTTTCTTACCTGAGTACGCTATGCTTCTGGTAAACGCATAGGTGTTCTGCTTCTCCCTCTCTTGCAAGCTTTGGTGCATCATTTCTTCCTTGTCGGAAAGCACGAAACCCCAATCCTGCGCCCTGACGATGGAATCGAGCTGCTGGGAGCGGTATCCGCTGGCATAAAGACCACCGATGATGCTTCCCATACTCGTTCCCGTGATCACTTCTACGGGTATGCCAGCCTTCTCAATGACTTTCAACACCCCGATATGAGCCATTCCTTTGGCGCCTCCTCCACTCAAGACGACGCCCACTTTTCGCGGCACTTGATTTGCCTGTGCAAAAACAGCAGTTATGTTCATGGCCCAGAATAGGAGGACCATCAAAGATTTCAGCAACTTCATCATTCAAATATAAAAAATGCAAAAAGATTGTCGATTGGTTTTCAATAGAGTCCAAAAGAACGTGATTTCATACTCCAGAATCAGGTTGAAAAACCATTCAAGCTCCAAGTTTCGATTCAAAGGTACAAAGAAAAGAAGAATTAGGCAAACAATCTTTGGCAATAAAAATAAAATTCCTATATTTGTGTCGAAATATTCAAGTTTCCAATGGTCTATGCTCTCGCATGCCATCGGTTGGGAACACACCTCAAATCTATGAATTATGAGCATCGGTAAAGAAACTTACGCATCCAGGCGTGCAGAGCTGCAACGTCGCTTAGGGTCAGGGCTTCTGCTTTTTTTAGGCAACAACGAAGTTGGAATGAACTATGCCGACAACACCTATCATTTCCGTCAGGACAGCACCTTCCTCTATTATTTCGGGCTGGACTTTTCTGGTCTGGCCGCAGTGATTGACATTGATGAGGACCGCACGATCGTGTTTGGCAACGAGCTGACGATAGACGACATCGTGTGGACTGGCATCCAGCCGACCCTGAGCGAGAAATGCCGCATGGTGGGTGTGGAAGCATCTCAGCCGCTCAGCGCCTTGAAAGGCTATCTGGAGCAATCCAAGCATAAAGGTCAGCCCTTGCATTTTCTTCCACCTTATCGGGGCGACCACCAGGTGTGGCTGCAGGAATTGACAGGCATTGCCCCTGCTGCCCAGCCTTCAAGCGCATCCGTACCTTTAATCAAAGCCATCGTGGATATGCGCAACCACAAAAGCGAGGATGAACTCGAGGAGATAGAGCGTGCCATAGACATCAGCGCGGAAATGCACCTGACAGCCTACCGCATGGCCCGTCCTGGCGTGGAAGAATCGGAGATAGCCGCAGCAGTGGCAGCAGTGGCCACCCGTCATGGAGAGACGCTCGCCTTTCCCACCATCGCCACCACTCAGGGCCAGGTGCTTCATAACCACGGATTCATCCACACGCTTCACGCAGGCGAGTTGTTTCTTTTGGATGCCGGTGCGGAAACGAAACTCCATTACGCTGGTGACCTTTCATCGACGATGCCGGTGAGCGACCAATTCAGCAGCCGCCAAGCTGAGATTTACGAGATTCACCTTTCGAGTTTTTGGGCTGCCGTAGATTGCCTGCATCCTGGTACACCTTTCCGTACAGCCCACATCGCCGCCGCCACCAAGATAGCAGAGGGAATGAAATCGCTCGGCTTGATGAAAGGTGACCCGGCAGAAGCTGCAGAGATTGGTGCATACGCTTTGTTTTTCCCTTGCGGCCTGGGCCACATGATGGGCCTTGACGTTCACGACATGGAGAACCTTGGTGAGCAATATGTGGGCTATTCCGACGACATGGTGAAAAGCACCCAGTTCGGTTTCAAGTCACTGCGTCTGGCACGTCCATTAGAGCCTGGTTTTGTATTTACCGTGGAACCCGGCATCTATTTCATCCCCGAACTGATTGACCGCTGGAAATCGGAAAAACGTTTTGAAGATTTCATCTGCTATGACAAGCTGGACTCTTGGCGCGACTTCACAGGACTTCGGAATGAACTGAATTACGTCATCACGGCCGATGGTGCCCGCCTGCTGGGCAAAGTGAAGAAACCGATGAGCATAGCAGAGGTGATGGAAGCAAAAAACAAATGAGGTGTTTAGCAAATCATAATACAAGAAACTAAAAATCAGAACTATACATTTA
>OMUD01000187.1 GCA_900314125.1 uncultured Prevotellaceae bacterium
TTCACTTTCTTCAGAGAGAGATAACGAACCTCACCTTCAAGGAATGCCTGGAAGTCATCCCAATTTGGCTCTTTTGAGTCGAGTTGGAATGGATTCTTACCCTGAGCTTCCAATCTTGGGTCATAACGCCAGAGGTGCCAGTAACCGCAAGCCACTGCTTTTGCCTCCTCTGCCTGGCTCTTACCCATGCCGCCTTTAGCTTTCAATCCATGATTGATACATGGTGCATAAGCAATAACGAGTGATGGTCCTGGGTATGCCTCTGCTTCACGGAGTGCCTTGAGACATTGTGCATTATCAGCTCCCATCGCGATTTGTGCTACATATACATAGCCGTACGTCGCCTGCATCAATCCGAGGTCTTTCTTCTGGATACGCTTACCGCCAGCTGCAAATTGTGCGATAGCTCCGATTGGAGTTGCCTTTGAGGATTGGCCACCAGTGTTGGAGTATACCTCTGTGTCGATAACGAAGATGTTCACGTCTTCACCTGATGCAAGTACATGGTCAAGACCACCGTAGCCGATGTCGTATGAAGCACCATCACCACCGATAATCCACTGGCTGCGTTTCACAAGATAGTGGGAAAGCTCGCTGAGTTGTTTGCAGATCGGACTTCCTGACTGACGACCTTTCTCGATGAACGGTGTCAGTTTAGCTGCAGCTGCCTTTGATGCGTCAGCGTCGTCTTTTCCTGCGATCCATTCTTCTGCCGCTGCTTTAAAGCCTTCTGGGCAACCTTCAGCTGCAGTTGCTTCATTGAGCATGGTTACAATGCGTGCGCGGATTTTTTTGTTGGCAATCTGCATTCCCAGACCATATTCACAGAAGTCCTCAAACAAGGAGTTAGACCATGCCGGTCCCTGACCTTTGGCATTCTTGGTATAAGGAGTTGATGGAATAGAGCCAGAATAGATTGAAGAACAACCTGTTGCGTTAGCAACCATTTCGCGGTCGCCAAACAACTGCGAAATCAACTTCACATACGGTGTCTCACCACAGCCGGAGCAAGCGCCAGAGAACTCAAAGAGAGGGGTGGCGAACTGAGAAACACGTGGATTTGCTTTGATGTCAATCAAATCTTGCTTAGAAGAAACATTCTTAACGCAGTAGTTCCAGTTGTCTGCCTCTGGGAGCTCACCTTCAAGTGGAACCATCTTCAGAGCCTTACCGCCGGCCTTAGGATTTCCAGGACAAACATCAACGCAGTTGCCACATCCGAGACAGTCCATAACGCTTACTTGCATACGGAACTGCATGCCCTTCAGCTGTGCAGGCGCTTTCATCTCGAGCTTAGCTGCGTCAATACCCGCTGCTTCCTCTTCATTCATTACGAATGGACGGATTGCAGCGTGAGGACAAACAAAGGCACATTTGTTACATTGGATACAGTTCTCTGAGATCCATGTTGGAACAAATGCAGCAACACCACGCTTCTCATAAGCAGCTGTTCCTTGTTCCCATGCACCATCTTCATAGCCTTTGTATGCTGAAACTGGAAGAAGGTCACCATTCTGAGCATTGATTGGACGAACTACATTATTGATGAAGTCTGGGTCGTTGTTTTCCTCAACAGGGTCTTCTGGAAGATTAGCCCATGCAGGGTCAACTGTGAGTTGCTTGTATTCACCACCTCTGTCCACTGCTGCGTAGTTCATGTTCACCACATCCTCGCCCTTCTTGCCGTATGACTTCACGATGAACTTTTTCATCTGCTCAACGGCGAGGTCAACAGGAATCACTTCTGTGATGCGGAAGAATGCTGATTGAAGAATGGTGTTGGTGCGGTTACCAAGACCGATTTCTTGAGCAATCTTTGTGGCATTGATGTAATAGACCGTGATGTTCTTTTCTGCAAAATAGCGCTTAACGTTGTTTGGCATGTTCTTCACCAAATCGTCAGCATCCCATATTGTGTTGAGAAGGAATGTTCCGTTAGGTCTCAGACCACGAGTCACATCATACATGCGCAGGTAAGCCTGAACGTGACATGCTACGAAGTTTGGAGTCTTGATTTGGTAGGTTGAACGGATTGGTGTGTCACCAAAACGGAGGTGTGAACAAGTGAATCCACCCGACTTCTTTGAATCATAAGAGAAATAAGCCTGGCAATACTTGTCTGTGTTGTCACCAATAATCTTTACAGAGTTCTTGTTTGCTCCTACTGTACCGTCAGCTCCAAGACCGAAGAATTTAGCTTCGAAGATTCCTTCTCCTCCAAGAGCTTTCTCTTCTTCGAGAGGAAGTGAGGTGAAAGTAACGTCGTCAACAATACCAACAGTGAAGCGGTCTTTTGGCTGAGGCAGCTTCAGGTTGTCGTAAACACTGAGAATCATGGTCGGCGTAACGTCTGAAGACCCCAGTCCATAACGTCCTCCAACAATAAGCGGGGCGTCTGCTTTGCCATAGAAAGCATCCTTCACATCAAGGAGCAGTGGCTCACCGCTTGCACCTGGTTCTTTGGTACGGTCGAGCACGGCGATACGTTTTGTTGTCTTTGGAACAGCTGCAAGGAGGTGCTCAACAGAGAATGGGCGATACAAGTGAACACTAACCATACCATATTTGCAACCATTTGCATTTGCATAGTCGATGGCTTCACGTGCAGCTTCAGAGGCAGAACCCATGAGGATAATCACCTGCTCAGCATCTTCTGCTCCGTAGTAAGAAAACAGCTTGTACTCACGGCCTGTGATCTTTGACACTTCCTTCATGTACTCTTCAACAATTGCAGGAACTGCCTCATAGTAGGCATTGCAGCTTTCGCGGTGTGCAAAGAATGTTTCCGGGTTCTCCGCCATACCCTTAGCCTGTGGTCTTTCTGGCGAAAGGGCACGTGCACGGAATTCGCTCAGTGCCTCCATGTCAACCAGAGGTCTGAGGTCTTCCTGGTCAATCTCTTCAATTTTCTGGTATTCGTGAGATGTGCGGAATCCATCGAAGAAATTGATGAATGGAACACGGCTCTTGAGAGCAGAAAGGTGTGCAACGGCAGACAGGTCCATAACTTCCTGAACCGAGCCTTCTGCAAGCATGGCAAAACCAGTCTGGCGGCAAGCCATCACATCACCATGATCTCCAAAAATACAGAGGGAGTGGCTTGCCAGTGTACGTGCTGACACGTGGAAAACGCTTGGAAGCAATTCACCTGCGATTTTGTACATATTTGGAATCATTAGCAACAATCCCTGAGACGCGGTGAATGTGGTTGTCAGAGCTCCAGCTTGAAGGGAGCCGTGAACTGCGCCGGCAGCGCCTGCTTCGGATTGCATTTCTTGTACAAGAACTGTGTCGCCGAATAAATTCTTTCTACCAGCCACAGCCCATTCATCAACGTGTTCGGCCATTGGTGAAGAAGGAGTGATAGGGTAGATGGCAGCAACCTCGGAGAACATGTATGCTACATGTGCAGCAGCTTGGTTGCCATCACAAGTCATAAATTTTTTTTCTTTACCCATTTTTTTAGAATTTATAAAATAAAATATTCAAAAATATTCATTTAATACAGAAAACCGAATAGCCACAATGGAATTTGGTTTCCTTCGCCAATATCGCATCTGTTGACAGCAAAAATTGTTTTCGATTTGCTTTTCAGCTTTGTGGAATGTTCCACAATTTTATATTCATATTCCCTGTCGATCAAGAAAGCGCCTGAATTACCAATTTTGTTAATTTTGTGATCTTTCCATAATGAATTGCAAAAGAATGTCTCTTGCACATCGTGGTCGTCAAAACGTTTTGGATAAAAACTGTACATCAGGTTGGAGTTGTGCAACAAAACTCTGGCTGGCTTCTTTGGAAACTCATCGTCTTTGGCATAAATCATGTTGACCAGGCGCGATTCCATCAGATATTTTATGTAGTGCATTACAGTTGCTCTGCTCATCCCTAATTCTTGTGCGAGATGACTGATATTTGGGGCTGAATTCCCACTCATAGTGAGCAAATAGAACAATTGTTTGATTTTGGCTAAGTATTTCAATTCTATCTGCTTAATAAGCAAGATGTCAACCTCAATCATCATGTTCATCGTCTTGAGGAGATTTTCAGAATAATTCTTCTGTTCGAGGAAAAAAGGATAAAAGCCATGATGAAGGTAGTCAGTGAAGAAATCGCGGGGGGTGATTTTCCTTAAGATTTCTGTTGCTATGGCATTGTGTCCATTCATGATTTCCTTCAAAGAATATGGACGAAAATTCAAACCTGTTTTCAGATTAAGAAATTCTCTGAACGAAAAGCCTCTCAAGTTGTATGACTTTACGATACCGTTCAATTCTGGATTTTCCTCTTTAAGTCTCATCACAGAAGAACCAGTGAAAATAATCTTGAGCCCAGGATATTTGTCATAACATTCTCTTAATTGATGGCTCCAGTCTGGCTGCTTGAAAACTTGGTCTATAAGTAAAATCTTTCCCCCATTATGATAGAATTCTCCAGCAAAAGATGATATTCCTATGTTTTGTACATAAAAATTATTTGTATTTATGTATAAACAAGAATTATCAGTAGTGTTGAAATGCTCCTTGGCTATTTGTAGAAGAAACGTCGTTTTTCCAACTCCACGCGCACCTTTAATACCTATCATTCTGTCGTTCCAGTCGATTTCATCCATAAGATATCTTCTGAACGTGGATTGCAGGTGGCTAACCAAATATCTATGTGTTCTGAAAAATGACTCCATATTTGAGCTTTGAGAGCATTAAACGTATTTGGATAAAGTAAAAATAGCTGATGCTGGAGGATAGGCTATGTGCTTATTTTACTCGTTGAAGCATAATTTTTGCAAAGTTAATAAAAAAATACGAAATTGCAAACTGGACTTTGCAAAAAATGTTGTTGATATTATTTTAATGAATGATTTTATCAACTTTAATGTCGTGTGAGTCGGTTGGTATGGTTTCAACAAACTGGAAATCAAAACAAATCCCATACTTCACGCATCTCAAAAAAGGTAGGAGTTTGTCATAATACCCTTTACCTCTTCCAAGTCTGTTACCCATCGGATCGAATGCCACTCCAGGTATTATGGCCAAATCAATTATCTCATAATCCGTAAACAATGGTCCCCGACTTTCGGTTATGCCATAAGGACCTGTCGCTGTTTTATCAGGGTCGTAAATATGAAGCTCAAGTTTGTCTCCAACTACGGTAGGGAGCAAAATCTGTTTCTCTTGGCAACACATTTGTAGTAAATGATGCGTGCATACCTCATCGGGAAGAGAATTGTATAGCAAAATTGTTGATGATTCAATGAAAAGTGAATCTGAGAGGAGCTTTTTGATGATGGGGACACTCATCGTCTTAAGCTCTTCCTTTGAATAGGACTTCTTTATCTTGCTGATCTCTAATCTTAAGGCCTTTTTGCTCAGTTTAACAGAATCCATAACGGCCAATATTGATAATTTGAGAGGGAACACTTATGCTGGCCTTTTTCTTTTTTGAAGCACCCTTTTCATCTGGGACATCGTTTTTTCCACTCTTTTGGGGAGTCGTTTTGTTATCCTTGAAAAGTTCAATAGCCTTGTTGATGGTAACATCATCGGAGTTCACATACTGCATGTAGGACTGTACGTCCAGCATGTTGTAAATAATGCTTCCATAAATTGAGCGCTCGAAAAGCCTGCGGCTTTGGATGATCATGTTGTTCCTCCGAGCAATCCCTTTTGAGTCTGCGAATTTGGCACATTGCTCCACAAGGTGCTGAGATTGAAGGTGCTTCAATAAAGACTTATATGTGCTGAAGTCAGAAAGTCTGGCCCTGTTTTTATCTGTATATTCGAAGCAGAATTCAGAAATAATCCCCTTGGTGGCCAGCTCTTTATAATACGACGTAAATTCTGTTGTGTCTTCAGCCACAAAATAATCAGGCATGATGCCTCCACCTCCATAGACAATTCGTCCTATGGATGTTTTGTATTTCTCTCCAGTCTGTTTGATGGAGTCTTCATTGAAGAATTCACCGTGGTCGTATCTGTTGAGCAGGTCGGTCTCGTAGAGTTCAGCCTGTCCTTTTTGATATGGTTTTTGTATGCAACGTCCACTTGGTGTGTAATATCTGGCTATGGTCAGGTTGATTACAGAGCCGTCATTAAAATCAATCGGCTGTTGCACCAATCCTTTTCCAAAGGTTCTCCTACCTACAATAATTCCTCGGTCATTGTCCTGAATCGCACCTGCAAAAATTTCTGACGCACTGGCTGTATATTCATTGGTCAAGACAATTACAGGTAATTTCTGGAACGACCCCCATCCGTCACTCACATATTCTTGCTTTGGTGAACATCTGCCCTTGGTGTAAACAATCAGTTTGTTCTTTGGCAGGAATTCGTTGACCATCTGAATGGCGGTTTGCATATATCCGCCTCCGTTGTTCCTGAGGTCGATTACGAGCCCTTTAAAGCCCTCGGACCGTAGGTTGTCCAAAGCAGACAAAAATTCTATATGTGTGGTCTGACCAAAATTCTTCACGTAGATGTATCCAAGCTCGTCTGTGAGCATGTAAGAGGCTTCCACACTTTGCACAGGAATGTCTCCTCTGACAATCTTGAAATCTTTTTTCTCGCCTCTCCTCAGCACCTGAATTTCCACAGTGGTGTTTTTGGGACCTTTCAATTTGTGCATTGTTTCCTCATTGGTCACAGAGTCGCCGACGTATGGTTTTCCATCAATGGCTATGATGCGGTCTCCTGGGAGTATTCCCACTTTTTCTGATGGTCCATCTTTAATGATGTTGGTGATATATACAGTGTCATTCTTAATTGTGAACTGTACGCCAATGCCTGAAAAAGAACCGTTAAGGTCGTCGTTTGCGGTTTTTGCATCTTTGGCGGTCACATAGGAAGAGTGGGGGTCTAATTCCTTGAGAATGCCTGGAATGGCATTCTCCACAATCTCTTGAATGTTGACTGTATCGACATATTGGTCGTCAACAATATACAATAAATCAGTTAGTTTGCTTGATGTGGAGTTGATTACATTAAGCCGGTTACCTGAAAATCTGCTTGCAAAGAATATTCCAATCACAATTCCTAAAATGATGCAAATGGCAATTACAACTGGAATAATCGGATTGTTGTATGTTTTGTTGTCTTTTACTGACGTACTCATTATTATAATATATTCTTAAACTTGATTTTCTGAATCTATTTTATGAAACACCACTTCAATTCCAGCTCTCTTAAGGAGTTCAATGCCGTCTTCTATTCTATAATGTTCAGAATAAACAACTCTTTTGATGCCGCATTGAATAATAAGTTTTGCACACTCAAGGCATGGTGAAGCGGTTACGTATAACGTGGAGCCGTCGCTGGAATTTCCAGAACGTGCCAATTTGGTGATGGCATTTGCCTCGGCATGCAATACGTAAGGTTTGGTCACATTCGTGTCGTCCTCGCACACGTTCTCAAAACCGCTTGGGGTGCCATTGTATCCATCTGATATGATCATTTTGTCTTTAACGACCAGACATCCCACCTGACGCCTTTTGCAATATGAATTCTCAGCCCAAATCCGCGCCATGCGCAAATATCTTGCATCGAGCAAAAGTTGTTTGTCCATTATTGATGATTTTTATGGATTTCTGCTACGTGTTAGCCTTATTAAGTTTTTGTTGTCTATTTTGATTTCTATGATGTTGACGTCGCCTGAGTACTTGCCGGCATTTTTCAATATATTGAATACCGTATTGCCAATGGGACTTGAGTCGGGGCAACTAGGATTCTTAAAGGAGAATGCAATTGTCTGATTTTTTCCGTTAGCAACCCAGTTGCCTGATATGGTGCATCCAGCTGAAAGCATTCCATTAAAGGAATTGCTTGATGAAAAATAAATTGAAAAAGCATTGGCGTCAGCATATAATGTCTTAATCTCATCACCACCTGCGGATTTTCCGTTAATGGTAAAACCGTTGACATACCATGTGTTGCCCACAAAAATCGAGTTTATGTCATCTTCAGTGTCGCAAGAAACTGAAAAAGCCACCATGAATATGATGGCAAAAAGGAGTTTTATTTTGACCAACCAATGTTTTGTGTTGCTTGTGCTCAGATACTTTGTCATGGGATTTTTGATGTGTCTTTTGACACTTAACTTGCAAAGTTACATATTTTTTTATTCATACACAAAATCATTCGAACACTTTGTGTTTTTATTTTTCATCTCTTGAGATTTTTTTATGTGTCAGTGATTCACTTTTCGGATTAGTAATGATAAAAAAATAAGTTGCCTCAGTTTGTTCATATTTTGGAGATGTTTTTGTTCGTTATCGAAGGAGTGATGCG
>OMUD01000173.1 GCA_900314125.1 uncultured Prevotellaceae bacterium
CCTCGTCATCGGTGAGCACCACATTCCTTCTCTCGCCCTTGTCGTAGATGTCGAGATATACGACCAGGTTGCCGTTTGCCCTCGCACGTGTGCGGATCTTCACAGGACCTTTCTCCGTGTCGCGGTAGATGTCGGACAGTGCCTTCACTTTGCTTTTTGTTGCGGATTTTGTTGCGGATTTGTTCATAGGCAGTTATTTTTGTTGTCAAATTTCGTTCGCAAATTTATCAAATCTTCTATATATAAACAACAAAAACCGCAACAAAATCCGCAACAAAAAGCAACAAAAAAGCCTCAACAAACAACAAACGGCATGTCTCAAAAAATGGGACATGTCGCTTGTATATTTTTGTGTATTAGGTGTTTATATGTGTTTTGATTGTATTTTAGATGGCGACTTGATATTTCTTCAAATTTAGAAAAGAAATATGAAATAGTCAATATTTTTTTTGAATTTTTAACAAGAAGTGAAAATAAAGTAGTATATTTGCAGAAGAAAAATCGATATACACAACGTTCCGACCCAAACCCTCATAGCTCATGTCAAAGATATATTGTCCCCAATGTGGTGCTGAGCTGCCGGAAGCCTCCAAATACTGCTATCAGTGCGGTTCGAAGCTTCCAGAACATTTGTCTTCATCCAGCACAGAGAATTCATTGTCGGGAGCGCCAGTTATGTCGTCATCAGCCGCTCAGCAGAATTCCTCATCTTCTTTAGCTCGTGCAAAAAGAAAGCGTAAAAAGAAGAACCGCCACATTGCCTATTTTATTTTTTTAGGTTTGATTTCCTTAGCGCTCATCTACCTCATCAACCGCAAGATGAATGCTGAAGAAGAAAAGCCATTGCAATCCCTCCCAGGTGAACGGCCTCATACTAACCAAAATTTTCAGTTGTTAGACAGCATTGGGGCCAACGATACGATCTATTCAGATGAAATCAGTTTGCTTTCACCTGAATTGCCGCACCTGAACATCAGTGTACCATCCCCAGCTCCATTAGAGGCATACGAAGAACCAGAAAGCTACAACGACTCCTATGCTGAGGATGATTATATTCCCTCTCCTGCCCCCACTCCCAAACCTTCACTATCGCTCTCCACAGAGCAATCAGTGCGTAACATGCTGATTTCAAATAGATTTGTAGATCCAACAACATCTGAAGTAATCACATTCACAAACAATGGCAATGTACTGATGAAAGATGGTGAAGCGCAGACGTCAGAAATGGAAATCAGCACTTTATCCGGCAACAATGCCATTTTGAATTTCTATGACGACAACAATAATTCTTGGGATGTCAGTCTGGACATCAGTGGTGATACCAAACGGTTGAAAATGATGGACAACACCTACATTTCCAATTAGTACTCTTCATAAATTCCTGCAATAGACTCTTTTTCTACTCCAATCACCTGCAATCTATATTCAGAGGACATGCCTAAAAAGACACATTGCATCCCTTTATTATTCATATTATGGGTTGTCTCAATCCCAGATGCATTTTGCTGTATTGATGAATACCCTACCCACAACTACTACATGATCAGTTATGTGGACAGGAGTTCTGACACAGATTTATTCGGCCAAGCTATTAATGAATACTGGGAGCGATACACAAAAGGGCACTACAGTGAATATCCCACCTACGACATTTCTGGTTTAAAAGCATATCTTGAAGCGAACGAGGACACAGAAATGCTGGAATATGTGAACCATCTCAACAATTATCTTGATATTTGTTCAGACATCCGTTATAATGGATGGGATTACCCAGACAAAGAAGACTTATACAAACGTGACTCTGTATTGAATGCCATGAAGACAGAAAGTGAGCAGTATAAGGGCGTTCATCTGCGTTCTCAATACAGCTTGCTCTATGCCCGCTGCAACATGCTGCTTGGCAATTGGCGTGCCATAAAAACACACTGGGAGAATGAAAGCCGACATCATCCCCAAAATGTGTTCCGCGACATGGAAGAAAATATTTATGCTGGCGCATTGTATCATCTTGGAGAACGAGATGCTGCAACCGAAATATATGTAAGGCAAGGAGATGAACAGAGTATTCGCTGGTCATTACGAAAACATAGAAATCTTGCAGGAATCAAAAGTATCTATCAACATCATCCCAATTCACATAGTTTGTATTATTTGGTTCAAGATTTTGTAAACAATGTGCAAGAAACGATAGATGATGAACAAGATGAGGAAAAAATCCAATGGTATGGCATGCGTTTCATATCATTAGCCGAAAGCCAGTCATTCTGTCTTTTTGCTGACAGTGTCATCGCTGAAGGAAAGACAGAAAGCCCATGCATGTGGGCTACAGCTCAAGCCATGCTCTATTACCTCTCCAATAATCTTGAGAAAGCCAAAGAATGTGCTGACCGAGCCATGACCTTAGATGGAAACGAACGAATAAAGGCTAATTGCCGTTGTGTCCGTTTGCTTATTTACAGTTCTTCAACCTCAACAGCTAACAGTTGGCTCTTGAAAGAGCTGAAATGGCTTGAAGAAATGATTGATTCGGAGACCCGAGACGGCTATTGCTACAGCAATGCCTACGACCGGATTATCTGCAAGTCATTGTCGCCAATGTTGAGAAAAAAAAGGCAAAACGCACTGTCCACAGCCGTCCTTGGAATGTACACAGAATATAAGGTGAGGCATACCCCTCGCCACGAGCGTCATCCCAACTATACCACTGAATATGGTGAGCCCACATGGAATAGTGATTACAGCAGTGAATACATGCTGGAGCACATCTATCCCTTATCTGCTGATGCCTGCCGTGATTATTACGACTACATCCGTGATTCCCACTCCGACCCGTTCGTCAACTATATCTGCTCCCAAACTTACAAAAACTCAGATTTTTTCAACGACCTAATAGGGACAAAACTTATCGCAGAAGCCCGTTTTTCGGAAGCTCTCCCTTATTTGGAAAAGGTCAGTCTGGCATATCTGGGCAAGATGAATGTGAGTTATTACATGTATCACAGAGATTTTACAAAAGAGCGTTGGTTTGTTCGTCAGGGAAACAAAGATGACCTTGAGGGCATAGGTCTCGTTAGTTTCAAAAGCAATCCCAAAGTGACCTTTTGCCGCCGCATCTTAGAACTTCAACACGCCTACTCCACCCACCAGAACAGCGAGAAAGGTGATGCCATCGCCTATCAATTAGGGACGATGTATTACCAGGCCTCATATAAAGGTGAATGTTGGTGGCTTACATCGTATAAAAACAGCATCTACACGAACACCCCGGAATACAATTGGGAGAATGATTTTGTCTCCAGTGCCAAAGTCTATCTTAAAGCATGCTGTGACTCAGAGAACAACGAAATCAAAGAAAAGAGTTTATACGCTTTAGCCTATATTCCCACCAGTCCTTGGGCAGAATCCGACACAGAATATGATGATGAGGGCGAATACACCCGCTATGCAAATCCTGATCCTATGTCGGAACAGTACAGCCAACTTGAAATTCTGAATCGTTATTATGAGAGCCATAAAGAAACGTCTCCCGATTATATAAGTCATTGTGACGTGCTCCGTCAATTTAGGAAATTGAAATGGCTATTGGAGTATTGAATCCAACATTTGAATCAACTCATCTCCCAAATCACTGGACTCTTCTGGAGCTTCATCATATATTTCCTCTTCTGTTCCTCCAGAGTCAACAGTTTGCTCAATAGGAATATTGATATCACAAGAATCATTTTCAATTTCAGCCTTTTCAAAATCCTTGATTTTCTTGTCGGCCAATAGATCAAGCTCTTCAGAGAGCCTGTTGATGATTTTTTGATGGTTAGCATTCAGTTCCACGCCTTCATAATCAGCAAAGGCTTGGTCCCATTTACTTGAATAATCACTAATCACGTTTTCCAATTCGTCAAGAGAAGAAGTGTTCTCAACTTCCTGTTTAGCAGAATCTATCAACCCTGTCAGCATGTCATAGAATTCCATTTCCCTCTGTCTCGCCAATGCCTCTTGATCCACAGTTTCTTCAATTGTGTCTAATGGCTGAATCTTATCTTTTTTAAAGCGGTCAAAAAAACCATTTTGATAAAGGAAGAAAGCAGCGACAGCGATCAACAACATCAGAATCAACAACACAGCCACAACACATCCTGTCTTACTCTTCTTTTTAGGGACTTGAGGCTGAGGTGAAGGATTGGCAGCAGGCATATTCCACTGTGCAGTTTGTGGTGTACCACCATTGCTGTAAGGATACTGTGGTGTGGAATTGCGATTGCCCACATACACTGTGGTTGTTTGTTGTTGTCCGCTATTGCCTTTCTGGCTGAATGCAATCGTATCCTCATCAGCTTCATTCTTAACGGAATTTGGATTCGTAAGAAAACTGATTACCTGCTGAACATTTTGTGGACGTTTACTCCTAACTGGCTGCATCATCCAAACGATCAGGCGTTTGTTTCTTTCGTTTACATTACCATCAAATAGAAATGCCCCTCTGCCTTTCTCCACAATATCCGTTTCCTGAGGAGGTTTCTTACCAGTGAGCATAAAATAATAAGTCGCACCAGCTGAATAAATATCCGTCCAAGGTCCGATAGCGGCACTATTTTGCTGCTGCAGTTCCAATGGCGCATAAGCCGGAGTAAAAGAAGCTATCGTGTCATTGCCGGCATTTTGGATTTTCGATGCCCCAAAATCAATAATCTTCGCCTGCCCTTCTTTGTCAACCAGCACATTTGCAGGTTTGATGTCGAGATGCAGCACACCTTTCAGATGAATGGCATAGAGTGCATCAATGATTTGGAGGAACAGCAACGATGCATCGTTTTCCGAGAGCTTACCACTTTTCTTTATGATTTGAGACAGATTTTCTCCATCCACAAATTCCATGATATAGTAAGCTGTGTTATTAGCGATAAAAGCATCAAAAACCCCAACAATATGTGAATTTTTCAAGCATGCAAGCGTCTGAGCCTCTTTTTGGAATTTATCTCTTTGGCTATAGAACAATTTCTCATCGTCCTCATCTTTTACAAGCACTTTTCCAGCATCATCATGCTCATTGATGCCTTTCATGAAAAACTCCTTAACTGCAACCTTAGTGTTATTATTAAGGGTTACAGCCACATAAGTATTTCCAAAGCCACCAGAAGCAATGTGGCTCACAATCTTATATACACCATTTAAAACAGTTCCTACAGGTAACATAAGCAAATAAAAGCATAGATGAAAAACAATTGCAAAGATACCAATTATAATTCATTATGGTGAATGAGCTTAAGAATTATTAATGCAAAAAGAAGTTTACACGCCAATTTTAACACAAAAAAAGACCCATTTCATAGAAACGGGTCAATTTATTTCATAATAAAAAAAATCGAAATTACTTCTTGCTTGCCACTTTGTATCTGTTGAAGA
>OMUD01000174.1 GCA_900314125.1 uncultured Prevotellaceae bacterium
GAAGCTCTCAGGTTTTTTCCGAAAGCGAGTGCAAAGGTACGACCTTTTTTTGAACCGACAAAATATTCCGGGGATTTTTTTTGAAAAAATGCGATTTTTTTGAAAAATGATGGGAGGGGATGGGAGTTATGGGAGGAATGGGAGCGGATGGGAGATATGCGGGACGGATGGGCCCGGCTACCAGCCGGGGCAATTGACAAAAGAAATAAGGAGAAACCATCAGAAAAGAAAAAAATCAAAAAGAAAAACATCAGAAAAAGAAAAGGCGGCGGAGGGAGGCGGCTTCATTTATTCAGGAAGATTTTGCCATTCCTTATATATAATCCTTGGGCAGGAACATGTTGGAGCTTTCTTCCATTGAGATCATAGATTTGGTCAGGGCGATCATCTTCCGTTTTATTATCATCATCATTTTCCGCTATATTATATATGTTGGTGGCCTGTCGGGCATCATCGCCATTTGGATTTACCACCTTTCCGAGGAACAGCACAGAACGGGTGAGCATGTTCTCAATCGTGAAATAAAAAGGACGGTCAACAAAGAAATCATCAGTATCAAATTTATCAATAGCCTCATTTGCTTCAATCACCGTTACCGCAGCCGCTTCCGTCCCTTCTTCGTCAACCATAATCTTATCCAATTGATAAATCGCCGACACAGGCAGATTTCTGTCGCTGATTGCATAGAAATCACACAAAGAAGGCGAGAAAGCATCGGTCATCCCTAAATTCTTCAAAGGAGTACGCAGATCGTAGTTTTCCTCAATTTCAAATTTAGGCATTTTCAAGTTTATGCCTTTCTCCGACAGCTTCACCTCATCATTATTGAATGCCTCCAACGCCAAATGCCAGTCATCGCAAGTTATTTCAGGCAATTCCGTTCCTTCAGCCGGCACAAACACAGTCATATAAAAATGATTGGCATAAGGAATGGTCACGCATTTGAACTTTCCTGTTTCTGAGACATAGAACTGTCTGGAACTTACGTTCATCATGTCCACCTGGACTTCAGATCCGTCCTCCAGATAAAAAGGTTCTTTTTTTGTCAATTCTTTGATAAAAGGAACAGCCCATGCGGCTTTCAGATAAATGGAGTTGGCCAGCACGAGTGCCAAGTCGGAAGATTGAGGCTGAGAGAAAATCTGCGGGATCAATCCGTGGGTGTGTTCATCAACCCACGCATTCACCTCATCAATACCTTTTTGTGTGTCAAATCTCACTGGTCCCATTCCCGCCAGATAATCATACCTCAACGTTCGTGTAAAAGGCTCTTTCACCGATATGTCCGGTCGGGTCCACAGTGCGTTGGCGATTTCACACAGAGGATAAGAGGCCTCATAATGCTCCCTCATCACCTCCTCGTCATCAGAACACCATGTCCATTCATCCTTTAGAAATGGTGGTCTTCTTGTCAGGGCATTGATACGTGACAGATTAAACAAGTGGATCTCCTCATTACTTACATAGTCCTCAATCCCCATGACCTTTCTCATCTGTTCCATCGTGTTACCTCCCGCGCCGCTCAGCAGCATCGACAATGCAAACTGCACCGACTGAGGCGAAAAACAGACATTGCCTTCTTCCGTTTTCAAAATCTCATTAAACAGATTGAATGACAATCTGTGAAAAGATTTGGTTATTCCAGTTCCCACAAGTTGTGCTTTTGACACCAAACTTACGGCAAGCAAAGCAGCAATCAGAATCATCTTTTTCATAACCTTTAAGTTTTAGAGTTTGTTTTTTCAATGATTATTCTGTTGCAAAGCTATATCAAATTCCTCTAACCGTCAATAGGCTTGCGTCAAGTGTATATGGAAGGATTAACGCTTCCCCGCCCCATTGGTTTCATATTCAGCCACTTATTAAACATCTCGGTGTATATGTACATCAATATAAGTATTTTTTTCCATCAACAATGACGATTCCAGAAAAAGGTGGTTTCACAACTTGCCCTCTGACATCATAAAACGTACGGGGCCTCATATCGCCGCACATTGGGAGACGAATGCCGACAGGAATATAAACCGGCGCTTTGCGTCCTTTCGGGTGAAACACCATGTGGCTGACATTTCGGATGTTTGGACGAGGCCCCGAATTATCCGAATGCCCCAAGATAAGTCCATCATAAAACAGCGCCATCGGTCCGCCGACATATCCCAACTTAAAAATCACCCCATAGCAACAGGGGGTGATATCGCCCTCCTCTATTACATTATTATAATATGAAATGCTGTCGGCATCAATCTCTCTTGAAAAACAGACAGGCGTTTGGGTTTCATAATTATAGCATGTGTAAACTAATGAGGTACCCGGCTCAAAACTACCAAAATCATAGAGGAGGAACTCCTCCGTCAGCTTTCCATTGATGACACCCCGTGCATAAACCAGGGTATCCCCATGCTCAGACCTGATGTATCCAATCGGTTCTTCCTGCTGATTATCCAGCAGTTTTATATATTCGGTCCCGTCGAAAGTGGCTGTTCCAGAGAGAGTGAAGGTGTGAACATCGCCGTCAGCATAGGTGACCACCCATTCTGTCCCTTCTGTCCACACTTCCTGGGCAGAACCATATAAAGGAATAATCATCAACAATAAAACGATCAGTCTTTTCATCAATTGGCAGTTTTAGAAGTTTTTTATTGTTTATAAACTATATTTATAGAGATAGCTTTCCAATGTTTCATTTATGACCCCTTCATCCAGTTTTTTCTTCATACGCTGTTTTCGGACGGAGACGGATGATGGAGCAATGCCATAGACATTGGCAATAATTGGATTAGGCACCTGCATGGCCACCAAACAACAAAATCGGACATCCTCATCGCCTAAAGTTGGATGATTCTTTCGCAATTTAGTGGTGAAATGCGGCAACACCAGATCTGTATTCGTCTCAATCAGTCGCCATGATTTCTCTTTCAAGTCAATATATCCGGTCTTCGTCCGTTCAGCATTCAGAATTGGTAAGATAATGGCATAGAGATGGTCATAATAGCGCTTTTGCAACTCTTGGTTCAGCGCCTTCACTTCTGCTTCTCCAGCGCGGGCGTCTTCAGCCAGACGTAATGCTTCCAGTTCAGCCTGCCTTGCCCGTAGCGCTCTTCTCCTCAACCACAAGGTCAATGCTGTTGCCACAGCAATCACAGCGAGCAACAAGCAAACCAATGCGATAATCCGTGCTCTTGATACAGCGCGTATGCTCTCTTGTTCCGATTTAGCCAACCTTATCTGTTCCTCATGCCGTAATCGGTGAATCTTTGCCGTTGTTTCCGACGCTTCTATCAAAGCTGCAGAGTCATTATATTCAATAATCTGTTTCAAATCATCAATCGCCATCTGTTGTTTTCCTTGTTGTTCATGGATGGCAGCAAGTATATTCAATAATTCTATTTTCTCATACAACCCGCTGGATGGAAGATATGACTTCACTTTTTGTACAGCAGAAGCACTTTCCCCCACCCCATTAAGCATATATATTTCAGATAACCGAAATAGTGGGTCTTGCGTTATTCCTTGACAGACCCGTCTGGCATTTTCCAATGCAATTTTCACAGAGTCAGGCTGTTGATTTTGCAAATAGACCTGACTGAGCATCACATAACATTGTGCAATGAAATTGATAGAATCAGGAGAAGAATGGAGGATAGCATCATTCAAAGAACGTGAAGCACCTTCAAAATTCTCCTGAGCAAACTTTGACACTCCCAGTTCATAATCAGTTGACGCCATCTTAAACACACTGTCTGGTCCAGTTATCTCAGCCCGTTTCTTACCCAATGCCTTTTCCTGCAACGCAAATAAATTCTTCTGTTCATACAGCCTGGCCATCTGGTCGTAATACGAATACTTCACAGCCTTATTCCCGCAACCATTCAAATAAGGTTCAGCCCCCAGCAGCAAAGAGAAGGCGCTGTCTGCATCCTCCGCATCCATAGCCATTCGTGCATCTGCGCATATTTGTTCCACGACAGCCGTTGAGTCAGCATAATCCCTGCTGTCGGTCTTGCCATTACCACATGAAGCCGAAGACAGCAAAAACAGCACAATATAAATCAGATTTTTCAAGATTTCCAAGTATTACATTATTTATCTGCAAATTTACTTTTTTTCTGAGTTATTTGCAATAATCCAAAGAACTTGTATATATTCACCAGGAAAAACATTCTAAGTAGTATGTTTATTATCAATTATTTAAGTAAGATTGTATTGTATATACACCAATAAGGAATATAGCTAGACGTGTAAATAAAAAAGACTGCCAGCCAGGCAGTCTTTCCTTATTTTAAGATACGTCAGAAGTAGGCTATTTCGTAAACAGCCTGACAGGTTTGACATATTTAGAGTTATAGATTTGCGAAGGCATGATACAGCTGTCGTAGCTGACAAAGAAAAGGTCGTAGGTATGTCGTTCGGGGCCTACGAGGTCGTATCCTGCGCGCTTGTAAGAATAATAAACCAGTTCAGAGCAGTAGAGTTTGGTGGTATCTTTGTCGTCGTACTCGTCATCGTAGAGGGTGTGTCGTTCGAATGCTTTCTTCGCCACCTCCGAAGCTTTCTTTGCCGCCAGTGAGTCCTGCATTCTGCATACCGCTCCTGCTGCCGCACGGTCGATTCTCCAGAACATTTCCGGCCGGTCCATCTTCACGCGGTCCACATCGCCATCGAAATCTGGTTCATCCGGCACCGAATGTACGATTCGGATGCTGCCAGCCGAATCCACCACAATGCCACAATGTGAATAGCTTCCATCGCGGTCAGCAATGATTACCGCACTGCTTTCCAGAGAATTACCCAACCTGAAAACGATGTCGCCCGGTCGGAGGTCACAGTCCTTGGGCATGATGGAGTAAAGTTCTTCTTTCTGACATGAGAAAAAGGCCAAAAAAGCGACCAAAAGAATAGAAAAGTTAAATAATTGCCTCATTACACACTTTTTTTTGAAATAATTTTGCAAAATTACAAAAAATTTGCCTACATTTGCAAAACATTGGATATAAGAATTTCCAAAAGGTACAAACTGTTTTTTTAGTGAACATATTATTTTTTATTTATTAATCCTTTAAACACATTCAGAAACATGAAGAAATTAATTGGTCTTGTTGCTGTAGCACTCGTAGTTATGTTTGCAGCCAGCTGTAACAAAGGTGGTGAGGTAGGTCCTATCGTAGAGAAGGCTCTGAACGGCATCATCAGCGGTGATTACAATGCATTCGTAGAAGCTTGCGACCTCGGCGAGGACAGCCTCCCAGAGGATCAGGTAGCCTCTGCAAAGCAGATGACAGTATCTATGCTTGAGAAGACTATGAAGCAGATCAAGGAAGGTTCAGACGAGAACGCAAAGAAGAACCTTCTTAAGAGCGTTAAGGTAATCGAAGAGAAAGTTGACGGCGACAACGCAACTGTAAAGGTAGAGTGCACAACTGAAGGCGGCGAGACAAAGCAGTCTGACGTAACTCTGAAGAAGAACAAGAAGGGTGAGTGGAAGATCACTAACTCAAACGACATCATGCCATCTGCTCCAGCAGCAGCTGCTGAGGAAGAGGCCGCTGAGGGCGAAGAGGCTGAAGGCGAAGAAGTAGCTGAAGAGGCTGAGGAGCCAGCTGAAGAAGAAGTAGCTGAGGAGCCAGCAGCTGAGGAAGAGGCTACTGAAGAATCAGCTCAGTAATTCTCACCCTGTACGCGATACTGGAATCAATATTCCAGCAAACGTCAAACAAACAGTCCCGACAGGTTTTCCTGCCGGGACTTTTTGTTTC
>OMUD01000175.1 GCA_900314125.1 uncultured Prevotellaceae bacterium
AACGAGAGAAGAGCACAAATTTTATTTGGGCTTTTCATCAAAAAGGCCTGACCCGTTTTCGTGAAGAAATGGGTCAGGCCAATTCAATTGTTTAACAAATTTATTAACGGATGATTTTCTTGCCGTTCATGATGTAGATGCCTTTCTGAGGAATTGTTTTCAGACGACGTCCTTGCAAGTCGTATATCTGGTTGTTGGATGGCGTTGGAGCCAGTGTCTCCACGATGCCGGTCCCTGTGGTGCCGAGATAGGTAAGTGTGAAGTTGTCCCACACAAGCCAGGTGGTGTCCGATGAAGGCTCACGGATGCCGAGGTTGAGTGTGCCGTCGGTCACCTCAACTTCCACGGAGAGCAGACCGTAATCCGAATTTGATGCCATTTTGTCGCGTTCGGCATCGAAGTTGCTGCCCGAACAGCTTTGGCTCACGGTGGCTTGCGAGGTGTTGTCGGCCGATGTGGCATACAGATAGCCGGTGTTGCTGCCTTCACCGTTGGCCATCTGGCAGGTGGCTTTGTAGAAGCCGGTTGGCAGTCCCTCTATCTTTTGTGTGAAGTTGAAATCCTTGCTGTGCCATACTTCCACAGCGCCATTATAGCGTTGGTTGCCCCAACTGCCTGTCATGGTCCATCCGAAGCCGTTGCCGATGAATTGAGGGTTCACCATCAGCGGGGTGATGTCTTTTTCAGTTTCTTCTCCGATGAAGTCGGCATGGAACCGTTTCTTTTCGATGGCAAACAGCTGCAGGTGGCTGATGTCATCGCCGGTCTTGTTGAAGGCAATCTCCTCGCCGTCGTTGTAGCCGTTGGATGTGGTCCACAGTCCCAGCCAATTACCGGTGTACTTGCCGTTCTCCATGGTCCATGAACCGTTGGAATAGCTCATCAGGATGCGGGTCCACTCACATGCCAGCGGCTGGTCGTGAGTGCGCAACTGGTCTGGACGGTCCCATTCTGTCTGGAGCAGCAGACCGTCGTAGTCGATGTTGCGCAGACAGAATGCGTCGCCGTAAGGTTCAATGGTGAAGACTTTCGACAAGTCTGTCGTAGGATTGACCGGAGTTTGGAAGAACAAGGCCTTGTTGCCGTTTTTAGGCGCATTCTGCAAGCCAATCAGCAGGTCGGCTTCGTCGCTGGCCAGCACGAAATAGCAGTCGGATGCCATTGCCCTCAACTCCTCTTCCGATGTCACTATTCTGTAGCCGCGCTCAGCGGTCAGCAAGTCGTAATATCCGTAATCGGTGGCTTTCACATAAATATGGAACGGATAGGAAACACCCTGATAGGTGGCTGTGATTTCCATGTCTTCCTCCACACTCTCAATGGTGAGGACGTTGCCATTGGTCCCGTCCGACCACACCACGTCGGTTGCATTCGATGTTTCTGGAATAATCAGTTTCAGCGTCACAGCCGTACCCGACTGCACTTCTGTTTCAGAAGCCTCGGTCTCGCTCTTGCCCACGATGATGTGTTGCAAGGCATCCACCACGTTCAGATGGAAATGGCTTTCGCTCACGCCGCCGCTCTGATTGGCATACTGGCAGGTGTAGGTGCGGCTTGAAGTGAGGGCTGGAATCGTGATCACACTCGTCTTCTGGCCGTTGTCCCACAGGTAGTCGTTCGTCCATCCAGTGGTGGCTCCTGCATACAGGATGACACTCGTGCCGCTGAGAACTGTCTGTACTGTGTCCTGATAGATGGTTCCATCCACTGTGATTTCATTGGTCATCATATCGGCAGGAGCATCACCGCTCACGGCTATGGCAAAGGCTTGCTGGCTCTGGGTGCCGTTCGGAGCCGTGTAGGTCACGCGGTAGATATAGCTGCGGTCGGCTTTCACGGTCAGCACACGGCTTGTCTCGCCTGTGCTCCACAGCCAGTTGCCGCTGTCCTGCGCTCCTTCAGGAAGCTGAGGAATGAGTTGGATGTCTGAGCCGTCGGATGGAATGGCTCGCGAAGGCTCAACGTTATATTTGTATTTCAGTCCACCCAGGTTGGTCTGGTTCTTGTAGGTCTCGCCCTTATAGACAATGTCGCCTGAGAGCGGAGTGATGCCTTGCTCGGGGGTGATGGCGGGACGCCAGCTGGTCAGGGTGGAGAAACCAACATGGTCAAAGCCTCCAGAATTCTGGCTGTAGTTGCCACCGCCACCATCGGGACATACTGCGGCGCTGGCTTTCTCGGCATATTGGAGTTTCACGCCGCGCAAGCCCTCATAATAGCCGATTGCACGGTCCCAGTATGGACGGTACTCACCTTTGCCTCCTTCGTTCGGACCTGTCATCAGCCATCCCGAACCCAGATAGCCGCGGCAGTCGGAGTAGTTGTAGTTTTTCCATGGTAGGCTTGAAGCTGCCACACCGCCAAAGTTCAGCGCTGCCACATGCTCCAGACCGGCTGCGATGCGGTCGTCCATATAGGCGAAAAGGTCATCGCCCTGATTCAGACCAAGCTGACAAATGTCCAATGCCAGACCAAGCGCCATGAGGGCATGACCTTGGTCGCGGCCGGATTCCTGCATCTGACCCAGATAGCCGAACGGACCACGTTCGTCGGGAATCAGAATCGGCACCAAGTTGCCGATGAACTCATCGCAACCATCATCCACAATCTGGCTCAGTTGGCTGCGGTCGGCCTGGAACGTGCCCTGATGGTCGTATTTGTAGAACGACATACCTTGGTTGTACATGTGGACATCATCACACAGGATGCCGATGGACATCACGCACAAGGCATTGCAAAGACCCCAGTTCGACCAGTAGTGGCCCGGACGCTCACCCAAGTTTGGATAGCGCGAGTTGGCCCAGGTGTCGTGACGGCGGCGGAGAAAGTCAATGGATGGATTGTAGAACACTCGGATGATCCATTGGCGGAACTTGTCGAAATCCTCACGGCTCCAGCCGTCGTAGTCGCGCATCAGCTCGGCTGCGTTGGCCCATTCGTAGCCGTAGATGCCGGCTGCGAGCGAGATGTTGGTGTCGCCTCCCAGACCATTGCACTCACGGACCCACTGCATCATGATGCGTACGGCTGCATCGGCGTTCTCACGGGTGCCGCCAATCTTCCAGCGCAGCGCATTCTGATATGCCATGGCGGCGCCACGGGCACAGTTCATATAGTTCTGCCCAGAACCTCCACCGCGAATCACGGTGTAAGTGGGCCATGTGGCGATGTCTGCATGTGAATATTCGTTGGCACAGAGTATTTCCCATGCGCGGGTGATGCGGGCGTCACCTGCGGCAAGCAACTCCTTGGCGCGGTCGATGTCGGCTTGCGACACGATGCCACCAGGATGAACGAAGCCATGGTCGTCAGTGGCGTCGAAACGCAGTTTCGGCTGATAACCACTTGTGGATTGCATGAAAGACAGCTTCTGGCTCAAGGACTCCACATACTGGTTAATAAGCATTTGAGAAGCACGGCCGGCGGCTATCTCTTTCTCTGCGATGTTGATCTCGTCCTGAAGCTCGGCCACGGCGTTCGGTGCGTATCCCGACACGCCGGAACTGATGGCGGCTTTGCACTCATCCACTTTGGCTGTCAATGAAGTGAAGTCGCCGGGCTCACCGTATTTATATTCTTGGTCGATAGCTTTGGCCACTGATGCCAATTCCGAAAGCTGCTCATCGCTCACCGCTGTGTCGTAAATCCTGAAGTCGGCCACAAGTGTCTTTTTCAGGTAGCTGTCGCCGGAAAAATGGGGACGACCTATCCAGCAGTAGGCTGGGGTGGTGGAGAAGTTGCTGCTAAGCACGGGCATGGAGCTGTTCTGACCCATGCGCTTGCCGTCGATGAAGAGTTCGCCAGCTGTGCCGCTTTGGCGATAGAGCACATGAATCCATTTGCCCTTGGCCGATTCCGAACCGGTCTCTATGCCGCTTTCTGAGCCAAACCCACCTGTGGATGTGGCCATGCGCTGGGCATTCAGGCGATAGGCCATGTATTTGCCGCCAGTCTGGGTGCAAGTGGCTGAAGTGGAGAAGGTCCAAAGAAAATAGCCGTTGCCCGACAGGGATGCGCTCTCATCTACAAAATAGCAGGCTGAGACTGTGTAGTCCTGCAGTTTGCGGACGATGAGTCCCGCACCGCTGGTCATGTTGAAATAGCCATTTGAGTTGCCCAGGTTCAGCACGTTGAACTTTCCAGCTTGCTCAACTTTGGCTTCACCCACTAATTTACCCTTCACCCCGCTGGCTAGGTCTGTCACGGTGGTGCCATCTACCTGGCTGAAGTCGAAGTGAAGTTTCAGATGCTCATCCTGTGCGTTGGCGTTTAAAACGAACGACAGCAAAAGCATTGTGGTTAATAAGAGTCTTTGCTTCATTTGAGAAATTGTTTTAGTTAATTAATGATGATGCAAAGATATGTGTTTGACAAATGCTGTTGATGTGCCTCAAGTCTAAAAATGGAATAAATATCATCTAAATCAAAAAAATAGACAATTGTGACACTTTGTGATAGACAATTTTTGTACCTGCTGAATTGCTTATTGCGTAAAAAAACAGTAACTTTGCATGTAGTTGACTCAATAGAAACTTATGGGAAGAAAAACACTGTGTGCACTCCTTTGGTGGATGTCGGCAATGACGTTGTGGGCCACACACCGCCATTGGGTGGTGGCGGATGGATTGCCTACTGCGGAAGTGAGGCAAATCATTGAATTGCCCAACCGCCAGATGCTTGTCAATTGCGAAGGAGAATTCTGCCTGTCGAATGGAGCTGGCTTCAATGCCATTCCATGCGACTATCGCCATACGTTTCAATTGAAAGAATTTGCCAAGGGGTATGGACGATTGTGGCAAGGCGATTCCTTGCTCTGGCTGCATGATTTCTATAGGGTTTATCTGTTCGACGCACGTACCAGGACGTTCCGATATGACGTGGCGCAACGGCTCGACAAGGCGCTTATGAGGAAACTCTTTGAGGGTGAACTCCAGCGCGACGTCCCAGATCTCCGTCAGTGGCAGTGCATTGACTCCTTGGGACTGGCCAAGGTCTATGGCACGATGACGATGGACAGCCAGGGAGGACTCTGGATTGGAACACGAAACGATGGAATTATCTATCTCTCACCGAGAAAGGAGAAAATCACGCAACTGCCCCAGGACCACCGACTGATTGGGATTGCCCGCAGCTACACCGACAGCAAAGGGAGAATCTGGCGGTACAGGGCGGATGGAATAGAGTGTGAGGAGAAAGGTAAAACATTTTTGTATGATAAAACTAATGTAAGAGGTCTGCCATATAACCGCTCCACGTTTATTCAGCAACTGCCCGACGGACGGTTCCTTCTGTGCGATTCTCTTTCGACCCTGGGCTATTTCTTTCCCGAAAAACGCCTGTTTGTGGAGTTGAACAAAAAGTTGCGCAACTTGAAGGCCTACCGCCATTTTGTGGGGGCATGCCCCGTGGACAGGCAATGGACTGTGGTGTATGCCCAGAATGGGGCATTCGTGCTCGACATCCATGCCGACACGGTGGCGGATTTCTTGCCAGCGAGGGAAATTGAGCGGTTCACAACTAAATACAACTGCATGCTGCGGGATCTTGACGGAAAATTGTGGATAGGCACGCAGAGTGGTCTTTTCGTGTGTGAAGTGGCGCAGTTGAAGGAGAGTGGGGCGGTAAGGAGAATAGAGGGCTTGCGCAATAATTGCATACGCAGTCTGATTCTCGACAGAAAAGGACGGGTATGGGCTGGAACCTCAAACGGAATCTCACGCATCACGCCTAATCTGGTGAATCTGGGAAACGAGGATGGTATGCCGTCGGTCTCCACCATGGAGCGGGCCGTCTGCATGACTGAGAGTGGTCGGCTGGTCTTTGCTTTGGGGGGAAGCTCCGCCGTGTGGTTCAGTCCCGATTCTGTCATTGGAGAGGAAACTACCTTGCCAGTGGTTATAACGGCATTCAAGGCCAATGGCAGGGATATCAGCTTGCAGCAAGTTGAATTGGCTCACGACCAGTCACATCTCACCTTCCAGTTCTCAAATCTCGATTATGTGGCGCCTTCCCATTCGCTCTACCGCTACAGACTTCTTCCTTTGGAAAAGGAATGGAACCTGATCAACGATGGAGGAGGGCAGGGAGAAGCCGATTATATGGCGCTGCCACCAGGAAATTATCAGTTTGAGGTGCAGGCATCTACGTCTGCCGGACAGTGGGGCGAAGCCACTGTGGTGGATATTGAGATTCTGCCTCCGCTTTGGCTCACTTGGTGGGCTAAGACGCTCTATGTGCTGCTGGGTCTGGCTGCCGTCTTGCTTGCCGGACATCTTTATCTGAAAAGGCGCAAGAGCCAGCTGGAACAGAAAAACGATGAGAGGGTGAACCGGCTGTTCGAATTGCGTGACAAAGCCCGACATCAATTTGCGCAGGCTGCCAAAATCGACCCAGAGAAGATTTCAGCCAACAAGGAAGAGGAGGAATTGGTGGAGAAGATGCTCAAGGCCATTGAGAAAAACATGGACAACATAGATTACACCGTGGACGACATGGCCAGCGACATCGCCATGAGTCGTGCCAGCATCTACAAAAAGACCCAGCAGATGCTTGGCATCACCCCTAATGAGTTTCTGCGGAATGTGCGCTTGAAGCATGCCGCGCATCTGTTGGACGAGACCAATGAGCCTGTCAACCGGATTTCACTGATGGTGGGATTCCAAACTTCACGCTATTTCAGCCAATGTTTCAGGCAGATGTTTGGAATGACTCCCTCTGAATACCGGGCGCACAAGAACGGAAATACAGCGGATTCAGCACGTCTGTAAATGCTGGATCCAAATTCTTTTGGAAAGCAGAGTAATAAAGACGGAACTCACCCCACGCTGCTGCAAACATCTACGATGTCCAGGCTGTATAAAGGGGCGAGTTCCAATTATAGGATTTGTCCAGTTATTTTTTTATCGTTACTTATATCGTAACTTTATAAGCTTTTCTAATATAATCATCGATTTCAGCTTTTGATTTTATCGATAATATATGCTGTTTTTGCTCCTCACTGAAAGGATATATGCCAAACGATTTTACGTAGTTCTTTGCATAAGAATAATAGCCAGTGGAATAGGGTTTACTGGTATTCTTCATATAGTAATCGAATACACTCGATTCTAGGACTCGTTTCAAAAACAGTAATTCCATTTCGGAATCATTATAGATGGCATAACCACAGTATATCAGCATATCTTTCTTTGGCATATATACAAAATGAGGAAAGTCGCTCATGTATGGAAACAGTAACTTCAGTCCATTGTCGGAAATAGCCTGAGTGCGGCCAAAGGCATACCATGCACCATAATCACCCTCTCCCTTATCGCGAGCATCAAGAATTTTGCGGCACGTTTGAAGATAGCGATATGCCAGTGGATACTCTTGTAGGAAGAAATTTTCTTCAATCAGGTTATGTTCTGAATCGTAAGGTGAGATGATTTTCTCCTCCTTTTCGGGTATTTCCTCTTCCGTTTTCAAGATATTTGGCTTGATAATGTCCCTGCAAATACCTTTTTCTATGGGGTATTCCTTACCATCTTTAATCAAGTAATAGTACAAGCTATCAGAGCGGACGGGGCGGAAAATAAATACATCGTTGGCCAGTGTGGCTATACCATTCTTGATGACATACTTGTTTCCAAGTGGTTCCCCAGCGGTTTCGATACGGCGTATATTCTGTAGCACGTCATTCTGGTTTAGATGCCAACCTCGATGGTTGTCAAGTGCATCATATTCTATCTTACAAAAAGTCATTTCTTTACCGTTCTGCACATCTGCGATGTCGGCTTTCGCATAGAGGAGTGAATTACTCGATGATTTTGTCAGGAAGACAAGACATGTATATGCCAATTTCTTCTTGAAAACCAATTGCTCGCCAAAATTAATTATACTGAGGGAAAACTCGCCAGTTGAAAGGTAGTTTCGCAACTGTCTGGCATTGATGCTCTTAAAGAAGGTGTTGACGGTGATGTAGCCTAAAACTCCTATCTCGCTCAATAAAGAGTTGCCTATCTCAAAAAAAGGTATATAGAGATCAGCATTGCCTATGTGCGAAGTATTCCAACGTGATAGATTCTGCTTTGTTACAGGGTCTATATGCTTGGAACGCACGTATGGTGGATTACCAACAATCACGTCAATTCCATGATTCTCTTTTACTCTCGGCATCTGCCAAAAGTCGAATGTCAGCGAATCGCCTTTATATAGATTAAAACAATTCTCTTCTACAGCCTCACCATGAGCCAATGCTACCAGTGCCAGTAGAATTTTTGCTCTTCGGATGCTTATCTCGCTGATGTCAGTACCATAAAGGTTACGATAGATTGCAGTAAAAGACTCTCCTGTTTTTGTGTGGATATAATCGGCAAGTGTGAACAGGAAAGCTCCACAGCCACAGGATATGTCTGCACACAGACATTCTGCCAATGGCTTCCTAGCAGATGAAAAAACATGATTGACAATATAGTCTCTTATGTATTTGGGGGTATAAACTGCTCCATTTGTAGTCTTTTCGGCTTGCGGTATAGCAAGTTCAAAGATGCTGATAACATCTTCCAGCGTACACTCGCTTGAGAGCAAGGTGATGTCCTGCTCCAGCCCGTCTTTTTCTTCAGCCACGAATTGAGCCAGATAGCCTTTGTAAACATCAAGGTTTTGATGCCTGACAAATGAGCTGACTACCAACTTATCAAGCAGCAACTCATTGTCTGTGTATTTATTAATCAGTGCATTAATTTTCTTGTCCATAGGGATTCCTGTCTTTACGGATTGTGGAATATAATAATGCTTTATCCTCTGCCTTCTTAATGCCGTATAATTTATCACACATCTGGTCAAGCTTTCGCCATAGGGAATTAAGCGATAGAACGAGACCCGATGTCTGCGAGCCTACGCTGTTGCGTATCTGCTCATTAGTCTGCTCAATCTTCTTCGCAATGTTTGCCAGATTTGCAATATTCCTCCCACACTTTTTGAAAGCATCTTTTGGAAAAGGAACAGGGTCGAGGAATTGTTTGTTGAACTTATAGTAACCACCTTGCTGCGGATTTGCAATCGAACGGGCAAAGGTGTTGAAGATGGTTGAGTTGATGATGGCTGCGAGAGCATAGAGATGTTTCTCGTCGGGTTTGTCAATTTGGATGAAAAACATATTTGCATTATCGCAATAGACATGCTTTTCCATCACAACTGACGCCTGTGGATATTGCGCTGTCATTGGTACGCATAGTTTTTCATATATTGCACCATGATTGTTGGCTCGCGTATATAAATGCCAATGATCAGTAGAATTATACTCACCATTCCTTTGTGGAAGTGTCTCTACAGTCTTGCATATTAAGTTTTTGTGTTTGGAAAGGTATGCCCCTGCTTTAGGGTATAGGGCTGAGAACTCAGAGATACTGAGTTCTGTTACCTTTCCCTTGGCCGTTACAGAGTATGGAAAAAGGGCGAATGTAGTGTACTGCCGTTTTGTTAAGGGCGCAAATTGCTCATTGCAGAGCAAGGGGCGGCAAGCCCCCATCTCAACTTCTACATGATTATCAATGACGGAATGGCCATATAGAATACCGTCAGATATGCGGTCGGCGACTATCTGATAAGCATCGTTCCACAACATCTGCAAACCCACTTTAATGTGACAGACATCACCAAGTGTCCCCAATTCCTCTGACAATCTAAGCCGCAAGGCATTGAGTGCTGCATTTTCGAAATTCCAAGGAGTTTCGCTGAGTGATTTGGCTTGCAGTAACTGTTGCCTGCCATCAGATGAGTTCAAATACCAGACATTGGTGTTGTTATGTTTGTTGTTGTCGCATACAAGAATGGCCACATAGGTAATCCTTCCTGCAAATAAATCTGTCTCGGCATAGTCGTAGATGCCGTTTAGCAGTTGTCGGGAAGTCAGTAGTTTTCTAATGCCTTTACCGTATTCCGTCTTAAAAAATCTTTTCTGCACGATATACCCCAAGCGTCCATTACCGTTCAGTAGTGAAATGCCACGTTCTATGAATGGGATGGCGAGGTCTATCTTTCCATTCTTGCTGGAGGAATATACATGTTTGATGTAAACTGCCATCAGAGGTAGATTGCAATTATAGTTCTTCACCTCCACGTATGGTGGATTTCCTATAACGTAATCGAAACCTCCTTGCTCAAAAACATTGGGAAACGCTTGTTGCCAGTCGAAGGCATTGGTTGCCTGTAGTTCGTTGATGTCATCACTAATAGTGGGGCATATTTCTTCAATATCGGCACCAACCAACGAATTTCCACATCGGATATTTTCTCCTATTCCTTTCAGAATTTGTGAGCCGTATAATCCAACAATTCCAAAGTCCTTGGGTGCATAGTCGTCAATTAGTTTCAGTGAAAGTGACATCTTGGCCACCTCAACTGCTTCTGGATTGATGTCAACACCATACAGGCAGTTATTGACAATAGCCTTTCTACCCTCGATAGTCAGTGTAACGTTCCCATCCTGTAGTATGTAGTAACTATCATCAATAGACTCGCCATCTCTAATGCGCTTCTCTATCTCCTTAACGATATATTCATATGCGGCAACAATGAAAACACCACTGCCGCAAGCTATATCTACGATATTGAGTTTCAGAATCTGGAGGATAGACATGCATTTCAAGGACGCTGAGAATGTAGATTCAATAACCTTGTTTACCAGATGCTCTGGGGTTGTTACTGCTCCATTACTCTTCTTGAACTCTTCTTTCAGTTCGTCTGTTACCTTGCCATTTCTAATCACAAGCTGATAACCCAAGAACAAGTCATAGATGTCACTGAGGGTTTTTAGCGGTATGACGTCAAAGCGATAGGGCGAAGGGTAGTATAAACTGTTTAGGAAATGAGTAAACACATCGTTGTCTATCGACAGGCTTTGCAAAGGAGCAATTTTCTTAAACATGGGTCCGTCGTAGTGGTCATAGAACTCAGCGTATGAACTACGTTTAAATGCCTCCCAAAAATTGTCGGCAGCAAAGTCTAATAGCAATTTATCCTTTTCCAAACCTCTCGATTCACAAACTCTGATGAACAGCACACGGTTGATGATGGTCTGTACATAGAAACTCAGTGTGGCGATATTCGTGATATCATTTTTTTTCAATATGGCCTTTGCCAGTTCCTTTCTAACATCACCAAGCAACCGAGAAAATTTCTCGTCTAGTGCATTTCCCTTACCTCTGACGAACTTGATATTGTCCCCAATGATGTTTTCTCTGGAGAGGTAAACCTTCAATGTGTCATACTTCTCCACGAATTGTGTGATTTCATAGAACTGGATGCGAGCATAGTCGGCTTCGTCGAATATGCTGGGCATAACAGAACAGTCATAGATTGCCAACTGCTCAAAATTAGTAATAATGGAGAAAGGTGCGCCAATAGACCATCCATAGGAGCGTATCTGGAATGCAGCATCTTTATCTGTCTCTATATTGACGGCCAGGCTTTTGGCATCGACAAAAGTCTGCATCACACTGCCATTCACAAGTGTATAATCTGGGCGTGTGTTTGTAGAGCCTATATCGCGCAGTTTCTCTTTCTCGCTGCGGCCAAGGGTATGCTCCGTTAGCACCTGTTGGGTGTTATGCACGTCCCAGCCAAACACAGATAGGAGCTCATCAATCCATGTCCGCATGGTTGCTTCTGAAGAATTATCAAGTTGTCCAGCAGACTTTGCTGCTTGGTAGCGCTGTACCAAGTCAATTAGTTTATTTTTGTCATGCATAAGCTTTTAATCAAATGGTCTAACCAAGTCGTTTACGTTAACCTCAAGCACTTTTGCAATATGCAGAAGTGACTCCAAATTTGGTTGAGCTGAGTTTGTCACCCACTTTGACACAGTTGCTTGGTCTCGTCCGAGCTGTTCTGCCAGCCATTTGTTTTGGAGATTCTTTTCAGCTAATATGACTTTAATCCTATTAAGATTCTTAATCTCTTTTTCCATGCTTGAATTCTTAAAAACATTGCAAAGATAAGGCCTTTCTTTGAAATATTTGTGGATTATTGAAAATATTTAGTGGAATTAGAAATTATTTTCCGTTTATGACTATTTTGGATGGCAAATTTGGCTATTCACATGGCTAAATGACTATCTGACTATCCCTGAAAAACGTTGTTACATTTGAGGGCGATTAACTATAATTGTTTACACAATTT
>OMUD01000223.1 GCA_900314125.1 uncultured Prevotellaceae bacterium
AATTTGAATGATTTCTACCTACATATAGACTACATTGACAGGGAGAACAACCTGAAATCAAAAATTGATGAAATGGATGACCTCTGACACACAGAGCCAGACAATGCTAGGTGAGATACCTGAAAGAGACCGTTTCAGGTAAAGATAAGTCCATAGAATTTAACAATTAACAGAATACTTTAAATTGCAGGTAGATTGGGAAAAGATGCTACTCCGCAATTTTCCAGTCGTCAATGCGGCGGGTGGCGGTGGAGAAGTTGATGCCGATCTTGAAGAGCCGGCGGCTGTCACCAGCGAAAGACCGTGCATAGCCTTTCGATTCAATCTGCCCCAGAGCCTCCTCCGCGCTCTTGTCCATTTTCAGCTCCAGGATATAGACATACTGCGGAGTCTGCATCAGGATGTCCATGCGGCCGTCGGTGGTGTGACGCTCCACCTCCACGTAGAAGCCCATCAGGCGGAAGAACACGTAGAGCGTGTTCTGGAAGTAAATCTCCAGATTTCCCATCACCTGATAATCACCGTTGGCGAAGAAGTTCTCCAGGCGGCGCATGAAGCCCTCGGCATCACCTTTTTCCACGTCTTTCACAAATCGGGCAATGGAGAATGTATTCTTCTCCTGCACTTTAGGAGTGTAGAACGGATAGAGATACTTGATGAAGCCTTGTTCCACCTCACGGTTTGGAAACCCCAGCCGATACTCATCGAAGCGGCTGTCATAGCTCTTCAGCGTAAGGTAGCCGCTCTGGTAGAGCAGCGGCAGCGGGTTCTCGTCCATGATGTCGATGCTGTTGAGCGTGTCGGTGGAGAGTTCCTCCTCGGTCATGCTGGCCAGCGGATAGCCGGTCTTCTTCAACTGATAGACCAGGGACGAAGGGGTGCCCGTCTCGAACCAGTAGTCGCGGAACTGCTGGCTGGCCAGTGTGTTGAGCACGCTGAAAGGATTGTACATGCCAGGGCTGTCCATACAGAAGTGGTAGCCGTCGAAGTCGCGCTCCATTCGCGCGTAGCACTCTTCCTTGGTCATCTTATTGTACTCGGCCAGCAACGCCACGCCTTCGTCGAAGTTGGCGTGCAGCTCCTGCTCCGTGATGCCGCAGATAGTGGAGTAGCGCTGGTCGAAGGAGATGTCGAAGAGGTTGTTCAGGTCGCTGAACACGCTCACCTTGCCGAACTTGGTCACACCCGTCAGGAAGGCGAAGCGGATGTAGCGGTCGCATGACTTCAGCGCACCGTAAAAAGCCTTGAGCGTGTTGCGGTATTCGGTCTGGAGGGCGTCGTTGCCGATGGCCTGAAGCATCGGCTTGTCATACTCGTCAACCAGGATGACCACTCTCATTCCGGTCTTCTCAAAAGCACGGCGGATCACCCCTTCAAACCGTTGGCCAAAGGTCTGTTCATTGTCATCTTTTCCGTACTCTTTCTCATTGTTTTTCAGAAAGAGGTCGATACGTGAAAACAAAGCAGCCTCTGTGTCATAGCGGTCTGTGTTCAAGTCCAGGTGCAGGATGGGATGGCGCAGCCATTCATGCTCCAGCTGACTCACAGCCAGACCCACAAAGAGTTCCTTCTGACCGTCAAAATAAGCCTCAAGCGTGGAGAGGAACAGAGACTTACCGAAACGGCGGGGACGGGAAAGGGAATAGTAATTCCCCTCATGCACAAGTTTATACATCAGGGCAGTCTTGTCCACGTAGGCGTAGCCGTCTCTACGTATCTTCTCAAAACTCTGTATTCCGATAGGGTATTTCATGCTCTCCTGCCTTTGTTCAATTGCGAAGATACACCTTTCGCTTGATTCGGTCAAATCTTTTGTTTGATTTTTTTGAAGGGGCAGACAAAATTACCCCGACATGCCGTGACACTACGCATTTGACACATCTTTTGTCGTGCTTACTGGACTTGGAAAAACATCGTGCTGCGCGCTGGATTGAAAGGATAATAAGGATTGGATAGTCTGATGGAGGGGCTTGTCCCGCTGAAACAAGGCAGCACATAAGGGCATTGCAATTATTGAGCACGAAGTGCTACGTCATGACAAAGCCAAGGACCATCGCTTTCATTCGCAAAATAAATTGTCTGGGATTAATTATTCATTAGAATCAACGTATGCAGCTAATTCTGGTGATGTGGCATTATCCCTTTGAATATATCCCAAAAACATGAGTTTGTCCAGGGAAGAAAGTTTCCATGTCTATTGTTGAGATTTCATCTTCCCATATTTTATCTCACTCCACTTCAAACTGGCAGAGAGACCGGTCGGTGGTGTAGAAGACGGTATTGCCACGCATCCACACCTGACGGCATCCTTTCGTGAGCTTGAGGAGCGTGGGGTCGTTACCCATTCCCATCATCCAGACTTCCATCGTGGTCTTGTCTTTTTTTCGTCCCACAAAACGATAACGGTCGTTCACCTCTGTCTGATAATAAACTTTCTCTCGGGGATAAGTGGTCACTTCCTTAAGGTTTTGGTTCACCACAACCACATTGCCGTTTTCGAGGCAGATGGGGAGCTGCTTCCAGTCACACCAGACAGCATCCATGCGTTTGGTGCTGTCGTTCTTCACGAAGATGGTGTCATGGACCGCCTCACAGATGCGTCCCTTTTTCTTGATGTCCCAATCCACAGGCGACACGATGGAGTCGTTGATGTCACGCTGAAACACCAAGCCGTCGTCCAGCAAATACCAAGCCTCCCAGGGTGTAATCATCGCATCGTTCAGGATCTCTTTCTTCATAGTAAGAGGTGTGAAGAAGAAGGGCTCGCCGGTATGGGAGTTCAGAGAAGCGATAAACGGACGGCTGTTCTTCACCGTCTCGCCAATCCCGCTGATTCCGTATCCCATGTTCAGCATATAGACCGTTCCGTAATCACCGAACAGTATGCTCTTTGATGCTTTCCCTGTGGGATACCTGTACTCCCAAAGTGGAGTCATGTTCTTGTCAAAGGCACGCAAGCATGTGTGGTCTGCTATATAAAAGCAGGAATCCTGCTGATAGATATTGGAAGACAAATGGTTCACCACCGATGCGTCATATCCCGGACCGTCTGCCATAATCGTGAAATAGCCATTCCCTCCAGAAAGGGCAAATGTTCCTATCGCCAGAAGCGCTTGAGCAAAAATCGATGAAAACACACCACCAACCTTGATGGAGCCTTTTGTATATCCCGTTTCTGCCTTATGTGTGACGATTTCCCCGGTGAGAAGGTCAATCACATTGATATCGTCAGCCACGACCAACAGCCTGTTGCCGGGAAGTTCGAGTGTTTCATCCCATCCAAAGCTGTGACTGATATCCACTTTCCCTTGCCAAAGCAGTTCGCGGTTGCTCAGGCGATGACATTCGAGCTTCTTGTCCGATCCGCCTTTATAGCCAAGAATGATGTCGAGGGAATCGTTCAGATAGACAGGACGTATGGCGAGTTCATCCTTGGAGATTCCAGCACCGAGATCAAGCACCTGTACTTTACCACCCACATTGGCAAAGACCCCGTATGGAGTGGGTATGGCAACTTTTGCCGTTCCCTTCACTTGGTGATGCCACAATACGCAGCGTCGTTCCATGTCGTAAAGCGACACGAAGGATTTCCCCTTGGAGAAAGCGTTATCTCTATCCACCTTGGTTGATATTGCCACATATCGGTTGTCGGATGAGAATCCGACAAACCCGATGCCATTCTCAAATATTTCTTCTTTTCCTTCGTATTGTTTTCCGTGGAGGTCGCGCGCCAATGTCAATCTGGATGACTGGGCATTCGTAGTCAATGCAAGCACGGCAAAGAAAATCAGCAATTTTAATCTTTTCATAATCCTATTGTTAATAAGCAATATAAAGGGGAGTTCTATTAATTATAAAAATCACTATGAATTATCTTTGCTTGTGGCTGTCTCTTTTTGGCATCTCCGCATTTAAGAGCTGGAACCACAGCTCGCTACACTTCTGCTCTCTCGCATGCGAATCTACTCAAAAACAACCTACCCACAAACTAAAGCTAATTGACAGTCCCCCTAAAAAATGTTTCAGCTATGCAAAGTTATATCTTTTCCTGAACTGTTACAAATTATTGAAATAAATAAATTATATTTGCAAAAGAATCAAACCCAAATCGGTCATTAGGAAGAAATGAACAATTCGGGTTAAAGAACTTAAAATCAGAAGATGGATTACGGGAGCAACAATAAAGACTCAAAAACAGGTGTGCCTTCGTCAGAAAAGGATGCTTCAAACTCTTCCAACAAACGCAGGTATCGTTTGCTGGGTGAATCAGGCTTGGTGGAAGATGAGGAGGGCAACATCTACGATGCATCTGATATAGATGATTCTGACAGGGAAGACTGGATGAGCAGCGAGGAAATTACCGCAACCCTCTTTCCTTCCAAGCCAGCGAAAGATCAGATGCCGGACTGGGCTGCCATCTACGATCCCCGCTACTGCGGACCGAGCCGCGAGGCCTACATAGAGGAGATGACGCGGGAATACAGACGCAAACATCCGCATACGTTGCAGACCGACAGCAGCCAGCGTGAAAAAAACGAAGGACATCATTCTGGAACAGTTGATGATTGGTTAAAACTCAATAATATCTCAACAGAATCCGATGGCGAAACGCAGGGAGATATTGATGCTGCTAAGAACAGCTCGTCTGCTCCAATAGGAGTCGTTTTTGGCCAAGGCTCACCCATCCATTCAGAATCAGCGGAGGAGTCATCAGAAGAAGAAAAGCCAGGCGTAGTTCACAATCAGGATTTGGGATCCAAGATGAAAAAGCACGACCCGAACAACTGGTTTGGCCTTCACCTCAGGACCCGCGACGTGGTGTTTTACGCTATCGGGGCGATAGCCCTGATTGCTTATTTCATCTTCCTCATATATGTGCTGATCAGTAAGGTCGTTGATTTGTTTTAAGACGACGAATTAAGCGAATTAGGCTTTAGACACACATCGTGCTACGCACTGGATTGAAAGGAAGAAAAGGATTTATTAGATTGTATGCTTTAGGATATATTATAATCAAAAACCGGGATGTATCCATGGGCGGAGCCCTTTGAAAGGAATTTTATCTGAACATTCTGAGCAAGCTCCAATATTCATCAAAAATTCTTTTCAAACAACTGCGTTGATATGGATTCTATCCCTTTGGAAAAAGCCAAACTCCCCGAGTTTGGGAAAAACCGCACTGCGTGCTATGGAAAAAGCCATGCGGATGATAAGCAGGTCCCGCGGGGGTGCGGACATACATAGAGTAAGTTCCTACCGTTGGCAATGCACTTGTGGC
>OMUD01000177.1 GCA_900314125.1 uncultured Prevotellaceae bacterium
GAGAAACAAAGGGTTTGGATTCGGACTGCTGAATTGTAAGGGTATCATAGAGAAATACCGTAAGACCAATGATATTTTTAAAGTTTGTAAATTTGGTATTGAGAGTGAGCTTGGGAAGGGGAGCCGCTTTTTCTTCAGACTTCCAAAAGGAATGATGAGAAATCTGTCAATTGGGGTCGTATTGGCCGTTTCCACCTTCCTTTTCTCATGTGAAACAAGAGAGGAAACTCATATTGACGCCGTCCATTCCCGCATGAGTGCATTGCCTGACAACGTCCACATTCAGAAAGCCAATGAGTATGCGGAGTATGAATGGCAATGTAATGTCGATGGGAATTATGAGACAGCTTTGGTGTATGCGGATTCTGCTATTCAACAACTTAATGCATTCTATCTTTTGAAACATCCTGATGGAAATGGTTTTATTCACTTGATTGACCAGGTGGATATGAATGAGATAGAATGGTGGAATGCAGGATTTACAACTGATTACCACACTATTCTGCAAGTGAGGAATGAAGCGGCTATTGCTGCTCTCGCACTCAACGACAGGGCTCTTTATTATTATAATAATGAGATTTTCACAAGACTCTATAAACTTACCGCTCAGGATGAGAATCTTGAAAAAAGGTGTAATGAAATCAAGGAAGCTAACAACAACAGGAAGACCCTCCTTTTCATTCTCATCACATCTTTGATGGCGGGAGCTTTAATCTATTATTTCATCTACTATAGGAATAATATCCTGCCAACTTTCTCCCTGAGGCAGATTCTTGAACTTAACAGGAGGATTTTCAATAATCAGGATGAAAGCCAGCTTGCAACGATTATTCAGCAAGGTGTGAATGATGTCAGAAGGACAAATGGAGTCGGACTTTACCTCAACGACGGACAACTGCTCTTTTCGGAGAATTGCCCGCAACAGGAATATCTGAGGTCCATGCTCAAAGATGCGTTTAATAAAAAAGAAATCTTACTTCTTGACAATGGAAAGACAAGAATTTATCCATTGAATGTGGATGCTGATAATTGTATCGGAGTGATTGCTTTCATGCTTCACAATGAAAACCTGCATAAGAATGATGACCAGCTTTTCAGGATGATTTCTCAATACACAGCTGAGAATATTTATTATTCTACAGTGAGAATGGAGAATCTAAACAACAAGATTGAGATGATTGAGGATGAGAAACGAAGGGCTGAGAGGGAAGCTAATGCCGTACATGTGCAGAATCTTGTCATCGACAACACATTATCTACCATCAAACATGAAACGATGTATTATCCGAATAGGATTAAATATTTGATCGACAACATGATAATCAATTCCAAGGATGACGTCACTAACGAAAGCTCAGATAAAATCAACACAATGGCGGAACTCATGCTCTACTATAAAGATGTGTTTACCATCTTGGCAGATTGCGCTTCAAAACAGATTAACAGACCAATGTTCAAACGGAAAAACATTTCTTCAAACCAAATACTTGATCATGTGGTGAAAATGCATCATCGCTTCTCGCAAAAATCTGACGTTGAAGTCAAATTGGAATTACCGGCAAGAGTGAAGGCACAGAATGAACTGTGGGCCATAGCTGATCAAACTATGCTTTTTTATCTGTTCGACAATATGTTGGAATCTGTTTTTCAAGAAAAAAAACAAGGAACTCTGACATTTGATTTTGAAAAGTCCGATGATTTCATTAAGTTTGCATTTGTTTTTGATAATATCCATAAGTCTGAAGATGATTTCAAGAACATGTTCTATCCAGAAGCTCTTGTTTACGAACTGGATACTGATACCTTGATTGGGGCTCAAATGCTTATTGCGAAGCAAATTATCCGTGAGCACGATGAACACGTCAGACGGGGATGTCGTATTATGGCAATGCCTGCCGACAAACAAGGGAATGGCCAAAAAATCATCTTTACTATTCCTATGGCAAGAAAACATGCGTGATAACTGACTGATTTAACTTTTCGATAACTAACGTATTTTTTTATGAATAACTTTAAAGTCATTATTGTTGAAGACGTAAAACTTGAACTGAAAGGTACTGAGGAGATTTTTAGAAATGAGATTCCGCAGGCTACGATTATCGGTACAGCTCAGAATGAGGAGGATTTCTGGAATCTTATGAAAGTGGAGGTGCCTGACCTTGTGCTGCTTGACCTGGGTCTTGGCGGCTCAACTACTATTGGAGTGGAGATTTGCCGAAAACTCAGAAAGCAGTATAAACAGCTTCATGTGCTTATCTTTACGGGTGAGACCCTGAACGAAAAGCTTTGGATTGATGTGCTTGATGCTGGGGCTGATGGAATCATTCTCAAAAGTGGTGAATTGCTTACCAAAGGTGATGTGCAGAGTGTAATGGACGGGAAAAGGCTGGTTTTCAATCAGCCTATTCTTGAAAAAATCCTTGCACGGTTCAGACGTTCTGTTCTCAGTGAGACTAGACGGCAGGAAGCTGTGGTCGATTATGATATTGATGAGTATGACGAACGTTTCTTGAGACATTTGGCATTGGGATATACTAAAGATATGATTGCTCAGTTGAGAGGAATGCCTTTTGGAGTGAAGTCTTTGGAAAAGAGGCAGAACGATTTGGTTAACCGACTCTTTTCTGACAGTGAGCGTCTTAATGGAGTCAATGCAACTCGACTTGTCACCAAAGCAATTGAATTGAGAATTATTGATATCGACAATCTGGAGCCTGATGATGAATAAATAAATGATTCTTACGGTAGTTTGATTGTACATTGAAGCGTTTTCTTAACATACTCCCTTTGGCACTCATTGTTTTGTTCTTTGTGTGCGCTGTCATATCATGGATTGGAAATGTCTATGGATGGCAGTGCAGGAACGTGCTTTCCGGGGAGGGGCTGAGGTGGCTTGTTTCCATGATTATGGATAATTTCAACAGGTCGCCTTGGGACTATGTCGTGCTTTCTACAGCAACTGTCAGTGTTATTGCGGAATCAGGGATAATTACAGGGTTTAACAAACAGAAATATCTTCGGCAGAAAAGGGCATATATGTTGGTTTTGCTCATTCTGTTCCTGATTGCTTTATTTGTTATGGTTTTCACTTTGCTGCCTGGAAATGTGCTGATGAGTGCTTTTGGAACTTTCCAAAATTCTGCAATGCAGAAGGGACTTTTCCCGATGCTTGCCATTGCATTCTATGTTATTGCCGTGGTCTATGGATATGCCACAGGACGGTTCTATAATGTTGATGACATTTTTAGGGCTACCGTGGCCTTGCCAGCAAAAATTGCACAGTATTTTATAACAATGTTTGTTGCATCACAATTTTTGTCTTTGCTGCTGTTTGCATTTTGTCTGGATTACACACCGGGAATGGATTACCCCTTGCCTGTTTTGTGCCTTGCTGTTGTGTTATATCTCGTTCCCCTTTTGTGCCACTGCTTTCTGGCCTATAAGAAATAGTTTTATTATGCGTAAAGGATTGTTTTTCTTGATTTTTTCTTCCTTTTTCACGTCCATCTTGGCAGAGGAGACCGACTCGTTGCGTCATTGGGGAGTGCAATTGGAGGCGAATCCTTGTTGGGTTCCAACCATGGACAAACAAATCAAGGACTTGGTGAAGACTAATGGGGCTGCCACGTTGGGACTACAGTTCAGGCGCGCTACTCTTCCTGCTGATAACGACGATTTTGCTGCTGATTTCGGTTACCCTACTTTTGCTTTTGGACTGAACTACAATTTCTACAACCATGTGAAATTGCATAGGGAGGAAGAAGACCTTGGATTGGGAATGCCGGTGGATTATCAATCCACTCTCGGCAATTCCTTGTCTGCTTATGCCTCCTTTGAGCGGCCTTTTTTCAGAAACAAACATTGGGAGGCGGATTACGCTTTCAATATTGGACTTGGATTTTCCCGTTTGAAATATAACAAGGAATCGCAAGTTGATAATTTGATGATTTCAAGTAATGTGCTGATTTTCTTTGGGGCAGGTTTTCACGCCACATATCATTTTTCCGATGATTGGGGGATTAAAGCTGGGGTGGAGTTCAATCACCATAGCAGTGGAACCATAACCCG
>OMUD01000321.1 GCA_900314125.1 uncultured Prevotellaceae bacterium
TTATTTCGTAACTTTGCAAAGAATATGCCCAATGCGCACTTTGGGCGAGGGACTTGTACCGCGACAGGCTAGAATATGGCTGGTGATGCAAGGAACTGGTTTGATAAAAACAACTCTTTAGCAATCGAAAAAAGATGGCTTGCGAACAGATGAAAGGCAAGGTGGATTACCTCGAACATACTAATCAACAATTCAAGACGGAATTTGGCAAATGCCGGGAACTTTTCGTCAAGAAACTGCACGACTACGGACCGGCGTGGAGAATCCTGCGGCCGTCATCCGTCACCGACCAAATCCTCATCAAGGCTAATCGGATCAGGAGCATAGAAATCAAGAAAGAGGCACTCGTCAATGAAGGGGTGTATGAGGAGTTCCAGGGAATCATCAACTATGGAATCATCGCACTCATCCAACTCAAACTCGGATTTGCAGAGAAAGCGGACATCTCCGTCGAAGAGGTCATCAAACTCTATGACGAATTTGCGCTTCAGGTACTCGAACTCATGAAACGGAAAAATCATGACTACGACGAGGCGTGGAGGGCAATGAGAATCAGCAGCTACACCGACCTCATCCTCATGAAAATCTACAGGACCAAGGAGATTGAGTCGAATGACGGGGTCACCCTCGTTTCTGAGGGGGTCGATGCCAATTATATGGACATGATCAATTATTCAGTCTTTGCACTGATCAAGATGGATGAGCAGAATGGAGAGTGCTGAGCAGAAAACTACAGGGAAAAGGAAGAAAACGGCTTTCATCACCGTATATGTACTTGTCAATGTCTGCAGGTTCCTACTCGCGCTCACTTTCCTCTTCTCGGCGTTCACTAAGGCAAACGACCCAGTGGGATTCGTCATCAAGCTTAAAGACTATGCCGCTGCCATCGGATTCACCTATCTGCCTGAATACCTGCTCTATCTTGCGGGTATAGTGCTCACGCTCGTGGAGACCATCCTCGGCATCTACCTCTTCGTCGGAGTGAGGAGGAGAAGAAGGGTGGCGGGAGCAACAACCCTCTTTATGATGGCAATGACCATCGTAACCATCTGGGTGGCTGTCGACAACCCTGTGTCGGATTGTGGATGCTTTGGCGATGCACTTGTGCTCACCAACGGGCAGACGCTCTTCAAGAACATCGTGCTTCTGGCCATGGCGGTTTTCATCGTCATCAAGCACAAGATGATGTTCCGACTCGTACATAAGGACTGGAACTGGATGGTCACCGTTCCTGTGGTAGTGGCAATGACGGCACTCTATTCCTATTGCGCTTATATGCTCCCGCTGGTGGATTTCCTGCCTTTTGCCGAGGGCACGGATCTCAAGACGGCCGTAAAGACTGGTGATGCGCTTGATATGAGATACAAAGTGTCATTTATCTACACCAATGGGAAGGACACGCTCGTACTCTCTGACCAGGACGACGACCCCGACTCAACCGTCTGGAAATATGTGGAGACAAGAAGTGAACTGCTGTCCGACAACCTCAAGGCCACCGCTGACCTCTGTGTGCTCGATGCCGATGGCGACGATGTCACCGACGACATCATTCAAACCGAAGGATTCACTTTCCTCGTCACCATGCCTGACATCACGAATGCGGCGGAAGGCTCGGGAGGCAAATTCAACAGCATCTACGATTTTTGTCAGAAGTTCGGTTATGGATTCTACTTCATCACCAACATCGCTGAGCTGCAGGAAAAAGAACGGTGGACGCGACACACGGGAGCAGAATACCCGTTCTACGAATGCGAGGACCGGACACTCTGGCAGATAGTCAGGGACAACCCGGGACTGGTCCTCATCAAGGACGGAGTCATCATCAGGAAATGGAGCCAGTTCGCCATGCCGGAGTTCGACTATGAACACGAACTCAATCCTGAGACCATAGAGGAACTGCCGCATCCTCTCAGATTCACTGCGAAACCAATCAGGTTCGACGACTGACAAACTCTGCTGCATTCGGACTGACATGATGGAATCATAAGGAATAATTATTTGTTTTTATTAAAAATACTTGTTTTATGAGAAAGAAAATTGTTGCCGGAAACTGGAAGATGAACAAGAATCTTCAGGAAGGCATTGAGCTCGCTAAGGAACTCAACGAGGCACTTGCTGCCGAAAAACCAAATTGTGACGTTGTCATCTGCACTCCGTTCATCCACCTCGCTAAGGTGTCGGACATCATCAACCATGAGGTCATTGGTCTCGGAGCTGAGAACTGCGCCGACAAGGAGAAAGGTGCATTCACAGGTGAGGTGAGCGCAGAGATGGTGAAATCCACAGGAGCTGAGTATGTGATCCTCGGACACTCTGAACGTCGTGAGTACTACAACGAGACTCCTGAAATCCTTAAGGAGAAGGTGCTTCTCGCATTGGCAAACGGACTTAAGGTTATCTTCTGTATCGGTGAAAGCCTTGAGCAGAGAGAGGCTAACCAGCAGAACGAGGTGGTGAAAGCTGAGCTCGAAGGATCTGTGTTCAACCTCTCTGAGGAGCAGTTCGCCAACATCGTTATCGCTTACGAACCAATCTGGGCTATCGGAACTGGTAAGACTGCCACAAGCGACCAGGCAGAGGAAATCCACGCATATATCCGCTCTGTCATCGCCGACAAATACGGTAAGGAAGTGGCTGAAAACACCTCTATCCTCTATGGTGGCTCTTGCAAGGCTTCCAACGCACCTGAACTCTTCGCTAAGCCTGACATCGATGGAGGACTCATCGGTGGAGCTTCTCTCAAATGCGCTGACTTCAAGGGTATTATCGACGCTTGGAAATAAGCATCATCAATATCGCTGTCCTTCCCCTTCATAAACGAGGGGAAGGACAGTAGTCGTTTTTATAATTTCTTTTTTACGGAATCTATGAGGAATATTTGGAAAGTCTTGCTGACTGTAGTCTTCGTCGCAATGGCAAATGCCACCTATGCGCAGGAGGAAGGAGGAGGACAAGGGTCTGTCAACATCAGCCAGGACCAAAGGCTCCAGAATATCGTGACTGGAGAGGCGCCGGTGGTCGAGAGAAAGGCGGATGATGGCAATGCCGGACACCACGAGGGAAAGTCGGGAGGAGGCGACAGGTCACAACGCACGTCGGCTCCAAAAAGAATCCAACGAACACAAGTGGTCGATGTGAAGGACTTGCCTACCTTCGGAAAAAAAGACAACGACTTTGATGTCAGGACCGGAGCCAGAAGAAGGCTCAGGGGATTCAGAATCCAAATGTTCTGGGGAAACAGCCTCAGAACCGACCAACTCAAGGCGAAACGTTTGGGAGACAAGGTGTCGGGAGCGTTCCCGGAACTCAAGGCGTATGTCACTTTCCAACAACCGCACTGGAGGTGCAGGGTGGGAGATTTCAAAACCAGGGCTGGAGCCGCAAGGTATCTTGAAAGACTCAGGAGAATTGCGCCACAGGCCATGATTGTCAGAAGTGAAATCATCATTTATCAGTAAGCATTTTGAAGGAAGGCTTGTTAAATATTGTAGCTATGCAATTACAGGAAAAAATTCAGTCGCTGAAGAAACACTATGAGAAGGTCCTCGACGATATCGGTGAGGACAAAAACAGGGAAGGACTGCTCAACACGCCTGAGAGAGTGGCGAAAAGCATGGTTTTCCTTACTGCGGGATACGAGATGGACCCGGTGGCCATCATCAACTCGGCCAAATTCAAGGAGGACTACCACGACATGGTACTCATTAAGGACACTGAGTTCTATTCCATGTGTGAGCACCACATGCTTCCGTTTTTCGGAAAAGTGCATGTGGCATACGTGCCCGACGGGGAAATCGTCGGACTCAGCAAAATTCCACGTATTATTGATGTCTTTGCCAGACGGCTACAGGTGCAGGAGAGAATGACCGTACAAATCAGGGAGTGCATCGAGAACACACTCCATCCAAAAGGGGTGGCGGTCGTGGTCGAGGCACAGCACCTCTGCATGCAGATGAGAGGTGTGCAGAAGCAAGGGGCGGTCACTAGGACTATGGATGTGTCTGGGGTGTTCAACGAGAAAGATAAACTGGAGGAATTTCTCAACGCCATTTCCTGATAAGACAGAACTCCTGTTTAGTAATGATGATACCAGATAAGGTTTGTGGAAGAGTGGATGATGAACAATTGCCGGCAACAAACCTTTTGGTGATGTTCTTGCGCTATGATTGACCAGCAGACTGTGGACAGAATCTTCGATGCGGCCGACATTTATGACGTCGTGTCTGAATATGTGACCTTGCGCCGTTCGGGCGCAAGCTACAAGGGATTATGTCCTTTCCACGACGACAAGACACCGTCGTTCTATGTCAATCCGGCAAGGGGAATTTGCAAGTGCTTCTCCTGCGGAAAAGGCGGAAACGCAGTCACTTTCATCATGGAAATCGAACAGATGACCTTCACCGATGCGTTGAGACATCTGGCCAAAAGATACAACATCGAAATCAAAGAAGAGGCTCCGTCGAAAGAGGAACTCAAACTCAGGGGGGAAAGAGAGAAAATGCTCGCTGCCAACGAATGGGCATCACAATTCTTTTACAACAACCTCATGAACACGCCTGAGGGACAGGCTGTGGGACTCGCCTATTTCAGAAACAGGGGATTCCGCGATGACATCATCGAGAAATTCCGACTGGGATATGCGCCCGACAAATGGGATGCGCTCTCAAAAGAGGCGCAGAAAAAAGGATTCAAGGACGAGGTGCTCGTCAGCACGAGCCTTGCCTATAAGAAAGACAACGGACAGCTCAACGACAAATTCAGGGGAAGGGTGATGTTTCCATGGTTCTCCCTCAGCGGCCAGGTACTTGCGTTTGGAGGTAGGGTGCTCGATGCCAGGACTAAGGGTGTCAACCAGAAATACATCAATTCCAACGATTCTGAAATCTACCACAAACAACGGGAACTTTACGGGCTCTTCCAGGCTAAGCGGCAAATCGCAAAGGAACAGCAGGTTTATATGGTGGAAGGCTACACCGATGTGCTCTCCATGCACCAATGCGGAATCGAGAACGTGGTGGCCAACTCAGGAACTGCGCTCAACGATGCACAAATCCGACTGCTGAAACGATTCACCGACAACATCACGCTTATCTACGATGGGGATGAGGCGGGAATACATGCCGCACTCAGGGGAACGGATATGCTTCTGGCACAAAACATGAATGTGAAGGTGCTGCTGCTGCCCGACGGCGACGACCCCGACAGCTTTGCGCGAAAACACAATGCACAGCAGTTTCGCGAATATGTGACGCAAAACCAAACCGACTTCATCATCTTCAAAATCAACCATCTCCTCAGCCAGGCAAGCAACGACCCAAGAAAACGTTCGGAGGTGACCGAAAGCATCTTGCAGAGCATCAGTGTTATTCCAGACGAGATTGTACGCTCAACTTACCTCCACGAATGTTCGGAGATGATGAACATGGACGAGCAGATGCTGCTCCGACGATGCTTGCAGCTCATACGTCAGCATAGGGAGCAAAAACAGAAGGAGAAGGAGCGCGAGCAGCAACGGCTGGAATATCTCGAAAAGAAAAAACAGGCTGGGGAAACTCCGGCTGCAGTGGAAGCACAAACCAATGGACAACCACAAGTTGGCGATGTGCCGCAAGCCATGCAGCAGGACATTCCAGAGGAAACGAATGCCCAAACCCAGCTGGAAACCATCGCCCCGCCTGTACAACCAACGACACCTCCAATGGATGCTTACCAGCCACAGGCTGAGCAGACCAACGATAAGGATATGGCTAAAATCCTCGGAATGGAGACGCTCATCATGAGGATGATTGTCAGATATGGAGAATTTAAACTCATTTTTGAGGATGCCGACGGTGAGAAAACACAGGTGCCTGTGGCAAGGTTCGTGAAAGAAGAACTGGAGGTTGATGGGATGAACTTTCAAAATCAGATGTATGTGAGAATGATGGACAGCATACTTGGAAGGGTTGACGATGCGGAATTCTCATGCAGCAAGTTTTTCCTCACAAGCACGGACCTCGAGGTCAGCGCGTTTGCCGCAAATATGCTCAACGATAAATACCAGCTCGACAGCAAGGCGCTCGTCGAACCAGAGGAATCAACGCTCTCCACATCCATTCCCCGACTGCTTCTTGACTATAAGTTCTATGTCGTGCGCAGGGAGATACAGATGCTGAAGAAACAGCTGACCGACAGAAATGTCATCTGCGATTCTGAAAAAATGATGGAAGTGATGAAACGCAGCAAGTTCCTCATGGACATTCAAAAGAAACTGGCCAAGGAACTGGGCGACCGGATTGTCTCGGCCTGAATGTTCTGGATGATTCTACAGAAAATTGTATGTTGATTTTACAAGATAAAGATATTTTTGAATTAGAGTTTTTATTTAAAAAGATTTAAACGATTTACAACGAAAAGATTAGATGGCTTCACAAAAGAAAATTCTGATGATTCTGACGGTAGTGCTCGCTGCGGTGCTTATCTATGCTTGCATTCCGTCAAAAGGAGAGGAAGAAGACAAGATTAAGAAAGTGAACCTTGATGCACTCAAGGAAACAGAGGATGAAACGGCAGATTCACTCACCCTTACGGACTCCGTGCAGGTGGAGGTTCAACAGGTTGATACCACAAAACAACGTATTCTCCTCGTTGGAGAGTCAATGGTAGAGGGACTCTCACGCCCGTTCGCCGACTATTGCGCCGCCAACGGACATGAGTATAATGCGGTATGCTGGTACAGCTCAACAACCAAACATTGGGCGGTAACCGACACGCTGCAACATTTCATCAATAAGTTCAACCCTACATACGTGTTTATCACCATCGGAGGAAATGAGCTTTTCGTCAAGGACCTCGACAATAGAGAACGATATATCAAGCGGATTATTGAAGTGGTGGGTGATAGAAACCTGGCATGGATTGGAACGCCGGCTTGGAAACAAGATACGGGTATCTGCGACCTCACTCAGAAACTCGTGGGAAAGAACCGGTATTTCGACAGCCGTGGTCTTAAGCTCGAACGAGGTAAAGACCATGCACACCCTACGTTCGCTGCTGCGGTGGTTTGGATGGATGAGTTCGTCAAATGGGTCACAAGTTTCGACTGCAAACATCCTATTGTGCTCGATAAATACACCCAAAAAGCCAAAGACAAGCATCTCATCCTGCTCAGTCCGTCAACCATCTGATTAAAGCCAACTCACCTCATGATCATGGTCGCCTGAACTTGAAGGAGAAGACGGACAATCCGTCATCTCGGCTATGTTGAAACAACCTCAATTAACCGAAAACGAAGCATACCGTGTTTACCTTTTCATCTATAACCAACGGCATTTGGGAACTGTTCACCAAGACGGACAACACATTCCTGTTCTGTTCAGTTAAATTCTGGACGCTCTTTGTCGTGTTTTTTGCGATATATCTGCTCATCAGAAACCGCAGGAAGACGATGATGCTCACCTATGTGCTTTGTTTTGGACTCCTTATATCATATAAGGTGAATGGATGGTACATGCTCCTCATGCCTGCAACGGCGCTGTTGTCGTGGTACATGACGGAGATGATGAAGACCGCAGGGGGAGGAAAGCATGCGAAAAGGTGGCTCGCGGCGGTCATCATTGTTGACCTCTTGCCGCTCATCTATTTCAAATACACAAACTTCCTCGTCGGGATTTTCGACAACATATTTGCCACAAACTTCTCACCGATGGCCATTTTTCTGCCTGTGGGACTATCGTTCTACACCTTCCAGGCCATCAGCTATTCTGTAGATGTCTATAAGCAGAAGGTCAACTACGATGTCTCCCTGCTCGAGTATTGCTTCTACATCACGTTCTTCCCACTGCTCTTTGCAGGGCCAATCACGCGGACCGACACCCTCATCCCGCAACTAAGGACCAACAAGCCCGTGGATGAGAAACTCGTCAACCTCGGATTCTGGCTCATCATTCTCGGATTGCTCAAGAAAGGACTGATTGCCGACTATATCGCCGACTACAATAACTGGATTTTCGACGACCCGAACTCCTATTCAGGATTCGAGGTCACCATGGGAGTCATAGGCTACTATCTCCAACTCTATTGCGACTTCTCTGGATACAGCGACCTCAGCATCGGGCTGGCGGCACTCCTCGGCATTCGACTTTTGCAGAACTTCAATTTTCCATACAAGGCGAAGAATGCATCGGAGTTCTGGCACAGGTGGCATATATCACTCTCTACATGGTTTCGAGATTATGTATATATACCGCTCGGAGGTAACCGGAAAGGGAAGGTGAGGACTTATGTCAACAACTTCATCACCATGGTGGTGGCGGGACTCTGGCACGGGGCGTCGTGGATGTTCGTCATCTGGGGAGCCATACATGGAGGGGCGCTCGTCATCCATAAGTTCTGCAAAAAACTTTTCCTCGATAAAATCAACGATACACCGCTCGTCAAGTTCTGCTCATGGCTGCTCACCACGCTCACCGTCATGGCGGCTTGGGTGTTCTTCAGGGCGAAGGATATGGCCACTGCGGGAGATGTCTTCAACAGGATGTTCACCGACTTCGACTGGGCTTACCTGCCACCTTTCGCCACTGTCAGAACGATGTGGCTTGTCTTTGCCGTGTTGGCGCTCACCATCCATTGGGGCATGAAAGAGTCGTGGAACGAACGCATCAAGGAAAAGATGACCAATGCGCACTGGATTGTCAAACTCATCGTTTTTGCAGTGACGGTGCAGCTCGTCATCAATTTCAGCCAGGACAGCGTACAGCCGCTCCTCTACGCTCAGTTCTGAGGAATGAATACCTATGGAGGTGCAGAATGATGAATAAAAGATTTATTACTAAACGATTTGGGTGTTCAGTTTGATGTTCTGAAAATCTGGTTTTAAACAATAGCTTGTAGGGACTTACTTTATGTATGTCCGAAAATCTAAATTTGGAACACAGAACTAAATAGCCTACTAAACTATATAAAGCTGATATGAAGAAAATTGTGATGATCACGGGTGCCACCAGTGGAATTGGCGAGGGATGTGCCCGCAAGTTTGCTCAAGGAGGCTATAATCTTATCCTCACAGGAAGGAATGCTGAGAAACTTCAGGTTCTGAGTGACGAACTGAAAAAGGATGGGGCTGAGGTTCTTACCCTGCAGTTTGATGTCAGAGACGCCGAGGCAGCGAAGAATGCTGTATGCGGAATGCCGGAGGAATGGCAGAAGGTCGATGTGCTGATCAACAATGCGGGATTGGCACTCGGACTGGAAAAAGAATATATGGGAAACCCTGAAGATTGGAACACCATGATTGATACCAACATCAAGGGACTGCTCACCATGACAAGGCTCATCGTACCTGGTATGGTGGAGCGCAACGAAGGACATGTCATCAACATCGGCTCAGTGGCTGGTGATGCAGCTTACGCAGGAGGTAATGTGTATTGTGCTACCAAGTCGGCTGTCAAGGCCATTACCGATGGATTGAGAATTGATGTTGCTGAGTCTGCTGTCAGGGTCACCAACATCAAGCCGGGACTCGTGGAGACCAATTTCAGTGTCATCCGTTTCCATGGCGACAAGCAGAGGGCGGACAACGTCTATCACGGAATCAAACCACTCACGGGTGACGACATTGCTGACGTGGTGTTCTATGCGGCGTCGGCTCCGAAGCATGTGCAGATTGCCGAGGTGCTCGTGCTCGCCACGCACCAGGCCAACGGATCTTTTATTTACCGAAAA
>OMUD01000119.1 GCA_900314125.1 uncultured Prevotellaceae bacterium
CCGGCGTTCTGGCCAGTTCTTGAAGTCGTCAGCACGCAGGGTGTGAACCTCAAAATCAGGATTGGAATTGCTGAAAGCCATGCTGCTTGTCGTCATCATGATCGAGCGGGATGAGCCTGCCAGCACATCTGCCATCGCTGCTGCTCCGCCTGTCTTGAACCAACTCTCATCGGTCATGTCTTTGCCTGGAATGAGTTGGATGAACACAGGGCGTTGGCCAAAGGACTTGCGGTACCATGCCCCTCCACGGTTCAGATTGTAGCTGACCACACCGTGGGTGATGTCTCCCATGTTGGTGTAGCTGTAAGGGGAGTAGGGACTGTTGGTGTAGCTGGGTTTGAAGCCTTTGCAAGGCGACAGGTACATGTTGTTTGGATCTGCCACCTTCGTGCCGTCAACATCGAAATAATATTCGTAATTGTCAAGCGCATGCTCTTTCAGCTCGATGCTCCACACACCATCGCTGTCACGCTCCATCTCGAGTGGGCGCTCATAAAGCTCGGTGCACAAACTGACCTTCTTGGCCGATGGGGCTTTGAAGCGGAACACCACACACTCTCTCTTGTATTCGGGCGAGATGATCGGCTTCGGAAACATCCGTGCCATCACGCCGGGAGTGAACTGCGGCTCGTTGCCCGTGGCTGCTGGGGCTGGGGTGCCTTTGGCCATCAATGGCTCGCATGCGTTTGGATTGAACAGCAGGCGCAACGTCTTGTCAAGGAAATATTTAGCATTCATCCAGGTGTGCCCAAACTTGTCATGCGTAAATTCCTTCACATTGCGGATTCCTTTCTTGTCTAAGAACTCCATGTAGTCGCGGGCATTGCCGAACAGGAAGTCGTCTGTGCCCACTCCGAGCCAGAACAAGTGCAGCTTGCTGTTGGTGTCCGAGGCGTTGTCATAAACGCCTGGTATCGTGGTCGAGGTGAAAGAGCTGTAAGAGCAGAGATAGGAGAACTTGTCGAGGTGGTTCAATCCAATCGACAGCCCTTGGTTGCCGCCGCGCGAAAAACCGCCGATAGCGCGGTGGTCGCGGTCATTCACCGTGCGGTAGTGCTGCTCAATATAAGGCATAAGGTCGTTCACCATGTCTTTGCTGAACGGGTCGTCACCGAACTGCAGGGCTGGGAACGCATATTCTGCACCTTCTTTTGGTGGAAGAAGCTTGGTCGGGTTGCCGTATGGCAGCACGATAATCATTTTCTGGGCGTCTCCCGAGGCTATCAGGTTGTCGAGGATATAGTTCATCCTACCCACTTTGTAGTACACCTCCTCCGTGTCGGTCGTACCGCTGATCAGGTAGAATACGGGATAGTGCTGGTCTCGCTCGCGCATGTAGTTGGGTGGAAGGTAAACCAGCGCGTTGTTCGTGCACTGAAGGCTCTTGGAATAATAATGGATATATTCCACTGTTCCATGGGGAACCGATTTGATGTCGTGAGCCAGCGCTCCGTTGGCTGACGGCACTTCCAGAAGGCTGTTCTTGAATCCTTCGTTCGGGAAATATTGGGCAGCCTTCGGGTCCATCACCTGAATCCCGTCCACGATGAAGCAATAGGGATACATGTCGGGGGCGGCTGGGCCCACTGTGGCTTTCCACAATCCGCTCCCACTGTCCTTCTCCATAGGCTTGCGACCGGCAAACTGAACGTCCACCTCCACCTTCTTTGCCGAAGGATTCCAATATTGGAAGGTCACCGTCCCATCACTGTTGCAGATTGTGGACTGATAATCCCTTCCATCTTGCGAAAACACATCCTCACTGATGGCAAAACATCCAATCACCACCAGCAACTGAAGAAGGAATATCCCTCTTCTTGTTCTTTTCCTCTCTTGTCTCATATTTTTTCTTTTTTCTTCTTTTGCTTCTCTTTAATAATTATTTCGTCCATTGCCCCGGCATTATATGTCGGGAATCTCTATTCGCAAAGCCCATCCACATGGCTCCCATAACTCCCATAGCTCCCATAACTCCCATCATTCGTCATTATAATAAGTATTCCTCATTTATTTCATAAATTTGCACGACGCCTTGTTCCCTTGTCCATCGCTCACGCTCGCCACGTAAATGCCTGATGGCAAGTTTCCTGTCTGAGCCTTTCCATATCCATTCTGAAGAGCAATCTTCTCCTCGCTCACGAGCTGGCCCGCCATCGTAACGATGCGGAGGTCAACCGTGGCGCTGTTTCCACCTTGAATTATAAGACCCTCACCACCAGTGCGGACAATAAGCCCATCATGCTGCTCGTAAGCCATGTCGCTGATGCCGGTGGCGTACGGCTGCTCGATTGGCGACACATAGCTGGAAATCAAGTTTGCCTTGGCGATGGTCGGCACATTCATCACATATACGTCGGCATTGCCGTCGGGATAGCGGCCCACGGTCTCATCGGCAAGGTGAGCCTCATAATGCAGCTGGTCCGTCCAGCGCTCATCACTGCTGGTCAGGATCACGTCGCCTCCTTCTGCCGCCAGCTTGAATGGTGCGTGGAGCTGCGTCTCGGAATCCAGTTTGTCGCACCAGATAATCAGATGGCCGAACGGTGGAATCACGGTCGTGATGTCTTTGCCGTCCTTGCTGATCTGCCATTTCTTCGGCTTGTCCACGTTGTCGCTCAAGTACATCCCTTCCACGTCAATATCCGTGTCGGTGGTGTTGTAGAGCTCAATCCAGTCGTTCCGTTTCCAGTATTCGTTCACATAGATGCCGTTCGAAGCACTCACCTCGTTGATGCACACAGGGTGGATATGGCGTGCTTCCTGTTCTTCCTCGGTGAGGGGAGTGAAGCAAGCCACGAGCGACAGGCGGCTGTCGGTCGGCATTTCAATCACGGCATCGGTGGAGTAATAGCTGTCGCTGTCCGTGCTTTTGAACACCTCAAGACGGGCGTCCCAGTAGAGGTCGGATGAGGTGGCGCTGTTGTTGTGAACCTCAACGGCAATCACGTTGGCACCGTTTCTGATAAGTGTGTATGGTATCTCTATGCTTCCGGTGAGCGGAACGTCTCCGGCATAGCTCGAGGAGAAAGTGTTGTAGTTGATGCTTCCGTTAGGCATGTTCACCCGTGTCAGCTCCGAGCCGTTCACATAAATCACGAATCCGTCGTCCACATTGTAGTGAAGCATGAATTGGTCTTTTGATGTTGGTGTGCCGCTGAAGTTGAAGCTGGTACGGAAATAGGTGGTCGGGTTCTTGCTGTTGGAGTTGCTGCCATAACTCACGGTGGTCTTCACGCCTGTCATCTTGTAGCCCAACGGAGCTGCCCCCGACGACCACGAGCTGTCGTTGAAGGTGCGTGAACGCCAGGTGGTTCCACTCAAGGCACCTTTGTCATAGTATTTCCAGCTGCCGCCGCTCGAAATCAGGTCCACGCTGGTGCTGGTCTTTTTCCAACCGGCGAAGGTGTAGCCGGCGGGTGTCAAAGCGCTCAGCTCTATCGGCTGGAACAGCTCTCCAATGAAAGAGGAGTAGGGCACTTCTATGCCGTTCACCTGCAGGCGGCCTCCTTCCGTGTCGGTGCTGAGTTCCACCTTCTGCCTTATAGCACCAGATAGCTGCATCGGCGCAAAATCCTGCATGCAGTCCATCATGCGGGTCAGACGGGTGGCAAGCTGTTCCTTGATCTTGTTGGCCGATGGATCGGGACTGCGGTTGCCGTCAAGCCTCTGCATCGGGCGCACATGGTCCGCCAGCTCGTCGATGATGGCATAGCTGCGGTCTTTCTCAAACACGCTGCCGGCAATCAGGCAGTAGGTGTCGATGAATTTCTTTCGGTACTCTGCATTCCCCAACAGGTTGATGAAGAACTTGCAGAAGTCCATGTACGACGCTTCTGAATAGGTGGTGTTGGTCTGATGGTCTTGGAAATACCTGAAGGGGTCGTCGCTCTTGAAGGCGAAGTCAAGGTCGAAGAGCACGAAGCGGTAACGACCGTCTTCCCGGCTGCGGTAGGCTTTCACGTTGTTGTGAGGCCAGTCGGTGGAGCCGAGGAACAGCTCTATGGCCATGTAGTTGGTGAATTCGTCGATGTCAAGCAGCTCCTTCAGCTCATCGTAGGCACCGGAGTCGTTGATTCTCCGGCCCAGCTCAAAGATGCGGTCAAGCACGTCGCTGGTGCCGTTCACGAACCAGAAATTCTCCAGCATGTCCAGGTTGTCGTCGTCATATCCGTGGTTAGAAGCCACAAACTTCTTGTTGTTTGGCTCACGCAGGTTCAACACACCGCGGAACTCGCCGTTCACGAATTCTATCACCGGCAGGTACGACTGCAGGTCCATGTCAATCCCGGAACGTTGCACGATGCCTTGAAGACCGGGGTCCATGAAACGGCTGGAGTTGTTTTCCCAGGTGTCGTTGCCGCCATTGCGAACCAGCAGCACCTTGTTGCGGATATAAGGTTTCTGAGGGAAGAACATGTAGTCGAGGTCGTTCAGCCCGTCAAACTCCTTGCTGGATTTCAGTTTGAACGAGCGGGGACTGGCACCACGGGTCCATCCGCCCGACACACAGATGTTCACGTCCTGGTTGAAGGCCATCTCACCGTCGGGCGTGATGTAGGAGAAATTCACCGGACGGTCCCAGTCCATGTTCCAGTTGCATGGCACATCGCTTCCGTTGCCGCTGATGCCGTTGCTGCCCTGAACGTCAATGCCCCACATCTGGTCGGTGAAATAGCGTTGGTCACCCACGATCGAGATCACGGGAATCGTGTAGTCGGTGCTGCTCTGGATGTACGAGCGGGTTACGGGCACACTCGGCAAGTAGCCGTCCTTGAACAGGCGGCAGCACAGGTTGGTCGTCTTCGTGATGGTGAATTGTCCGTCTTTGCTCTGCTGACTGGTGTTGCTGTTGCCAGTACCCACTGCTGATTCCCAGCTGATGTCGTCGAAGTAGTAGTTGTTGTCCGCTTGTAGCTCGTTCAGGTTGAAGGCGATGGCTGAAAGACCGCCCTTGCCGGCCTGCTCATTGGTCACCGTGCCTTCGAACTTGATTTCTTGCCATTTGGTCGTCACGTTATACGAACCGGCGAGCATCGTCCAATGGATGTAATTGCCGGGGCTGGTGTGCGACTGCACGGTGATGGTGGCGTTCTTGTCGGCGCGCACTTTCATCTTGAAGGTGTATTTCGCATTGGCAAGGAGTGTGTGGTTGGGGGTATAGACAAAAAACTGGCTGTCCCATGAATAGGTTGGGTTGCTCACAGCATGCACCTTCACGCACCGGCTCCCATTGTAGCCCTCACCATCTGCGAAGTGAGTGGTGAGCACACCGCCTTCATCACCGTTTTTGCCAATCAGGCAGCTGGCGTCGTCGCCTTCGCAGTCGCCGTTCTTCACCCATTCTTTCCATGTGTCGGGGCTTTCCTGCTCCTCTGCCACTTTTGTTGGAACACTGCCGTCGGTCGTGTACATCAGCATGGCTCCGTCTGGGATATCTACTTTTACGTTCAGCGTGCCGGTGAACAGCTTGCTGTCAACATTCACTGTCGGTGGAGCGAGTCGCTCATTGGCGAATGCAGAGGTGGAGTTGCTCGCACCAGGAGTGGGGTAGGCGGTCCAGCCCCATTCATCGCCGCCGTCGCTCGTGCGGGCGTAGGCGGTGCGGCTCATGGCCTTCGGATAGGTCATGCTGGTGACCATATTCCCCTCCGTATCGCTCAGGTATATCGTGCCTCCGTCACAATTCAGATGGAATGGAGCCTGATCCGATTTGATGTTGTTCGAACCCAGCCACACCACTTTGTAGCCATGGGCAGGCACGCTGCCCATCTCGGTCGGCATCTGCCAGAGCTTCAGATTCTCACTGTTGTCGCTCAGATACATGCCGGAAAGTTCAATGGCGGTTTCTGTTGGATTGTATAGCTCAATCCAACTGTCAAAATTTGTGGCGGGACTCATCACAGTCCCCAAGTTCGAAGCCATCAATTCATTGATGACCAATACTACGGTTAATAATGCGGAAGTCATGTTATTTAGTTTGTCCTGCAATCAAGCAGCATTCGTTTGTCCTG
>OMUD01000120.1 GCA_900314125.1 uncultured Prevotellaceae bacterium
AACGAGTAAATGTTTTCAAATTTGGCTGACAATAACATAATGACGTCTGATATTTTGTGAAATTTCATTGCAAAAATAGCAAATTATTTTAAATAACAGACAATTATCCTCGTTAAATATGCATAAATACGACAAATAAATGTGTTTTAATTATCCATTTTGTCAGTTAACCACATAATTCTTTCAGTCATTTGACTTTGATACAATATTTAAACGACACGCTTTCCAAAATATTATAATTGCGATTATAGCAATTTCAAATAGAAATATAATAATAGTTATATTGTCTATTAATTAAATATAATACTCCTATATTCATGTGTAGTGGTAAGGTATGATTGTTAATCTTATTCACGTCAACACGATAACCTTGACTATCCCTGAAAAACGTTGACACATTCAAGGTCGATTAACTATTTTTTTATCCTTGGGGATGATTATTATATGATATTCTTGCCGATATCGGAACATTTTAACACCTCGGCTGAGGATTTTGATTAAAAACTTGCCGATATGGATTTTATTTCAGTTGCCCAATTCGCCGCAAAACACAGAGTTAGTGAACACATTTACGGCTATCTCACTGACACTTGTCTCACGGCACAAGACGAGTTTAAGACATTGTTGGATTACTTCAACATAAAGTATTAGTCATGCTCATACATAAGTTGGATTTCGTGAAGAAATCAGCGGAATCTTTATTTTAAAAAAACATCGCGCTGCGCGCTGGATTAAAAGGATTAAAAGGATTATTATTTGCAGAGAGGGATAGTATTGATTAGGAATTGCTACGGCGAACCAAAAATCACAACGAAAAACGATAAATAGATTGGCTATTTAGTTCTGTGGTCCAAATTAAGATTTTCGGACATACATAAAGTATGTTCCTACAAGCTAATGTTTAAAACAGGATTTTCAGAACATCAAACGGAACACCTTAATTACTTAAACTAAAAAATCCTGCATTTCAAGAAAATGCAGGATTTTTTTTAAAGTTGTCCATATTTCAGTGGAGCTAGAGGGAGTCGAACCCTCGTCCTTAAACGTAAATCTATCCCTTCAGCAATGATGAACAAAATCAATTCCTTAATAATGCTTTCTGCAGCTGCAATTTTCTGTTTATTGCAAGCCGTCACCCCCAATACCATCAGAGTCCCCCACAAAGCATTTAGCAGACAGCAATAAAAAAAGTTTGATTTATTTGTTTTGTATTCTTTTTTCACTATATTTGCAGTATCTGATCCACTCCTACATATTAATTAGCACTCTTCTTATTTTCAGTTCACATTCAATAATTTCTATTTAAAAAAAGTACTATGAAAAAGATTATTTCCATAATGGCTTTATTTGCCTTATTCATTTTTTGTGTATGCGTAAACGCTCAGGTAAAAGTAGTACCTAACGGTAAGGTGGCGGTAGGAACCGTATCAACTCCATTGTCAGCATTATCGGTTGGCTATCAGGGAGACAGCACATATTTAGCCTCATTTAAGACTACTGAAACAAAGAGTGGCATTTTCCTACGCAACACTGGAGCTACCGCATTGTGTATAAAGAACGAATCCGTAAGCAACAGTTACAGTATGAGCGGGATAGACATTCAACCGTATTCTACAACTGCATCATACGCTCCCCGTTATGGAATAACCAGCTATGGAGCATATTCCTCAAGTGTTAGCATAGGAGTGGCTGGCTCATTCAAATATAATAGTTACAATCAATCTTATCCTGCTATATATGCCGGCATTTACGGGACAGTATCAACTATTAATCCATACAACGACCTTTATAAAGGCATATATGCGGGATATTTTGCCGGTGATGTACGAGTCCTGGGGTCACTATATGCCACTGTTCTTACCCCTTCAGGAACAAGCAACAATATGGGTTTAAACAATGAAACCGATGAGGATGGGAACGAAACTGAAAATATTTCGGAAAAACTCAACAGGGTAAAACTATTGACTTTCAACCGCGATGTCGAGACCCGTTTATTAAAAGAAAAAAATGCTGATGAAATACATAAAAACGAGTATTTCAAAAATTATGAGGAGAACATAGAAACAGACATAGCGGAGGAAAATTCAATACCACAAACAAAACTATCATCAGTCCGTTATGGACTAGCTGCAGACCAACTAAAAAATGTATTTCCAGAACTGGTATATGAAGACGAGATGGGAAATGTTAGCATAAACTACATCGAAATGGTTCCCCTGCTCGTTCAGTCGATTAATGAACTTCAATCCAGAATAGACGTTCTTGAACAAAACAACGTAGCTCCACGTGCTAAGCTACCTGTAGATGAAATGACTATTAAATCACGGCATGATGCATCATCAATATCCACAATGGAAGAGGCCACTGACATCATAAGCCTTTCTCAAAATGACCCCAATCCGTTCTGCGACAAAACTACTATCACCGTAAACATACCAGAGAGTGTGACCACTGCCGCCTTATTCTTCTACGACATGAGTGGTAAACAGGTTGATAAACGCATTATCATCGAACGAGGCTCATCTTCACTGTCAGTTACCTCATCAGATTTGACAAAAGGAATGTACATTTACTCTCTCATTGCCGACGGCAAGGTTATATCTACACGCAAAATGATACACACTAAATAACGATGGGGAGGACTAAAAATGAGGAATATGAGATTTTTATTATCAATAATCCCTTGCATTCTCCCACTATTATCTTGGGGACAGTCAAGTATGGAAAAACATATACCGTTTCGTGATATTGAGGCTACTGACAGCGGTATAGTCGTGACTTATACATTCTGTGGTGGCATTCACCAGCCAGATCCTTTGCATGATGGAGCAAAGTCTTGGAAGATACCGGGGTTCGGTATGAACGATAATGCTGGCGAACCAGGATTTCCATTTCGATGGGATACTTTCATCGTGCCAGATAATGCAGAAGTGCATGTAACACTTCTCGACAGCGCATATATTGATACGCTCTTTACAATTGCGCCAGCTTATCCACCTTTGCTCAACTCTGACACGATAGGATATACCCCCGACCGAGTACCAGCAATAAACCCACGCATGGGATTCTATCCCAATACCTCAGTAAAGAAAGGCGACATACAGTCATACAGGGGGCAAGGATTAGTAAGGGTAGCGACCTTGCCTGTGCAGTACAACTGCCAGACCGGAATAGTACGAGCGTTTTCAAGAATCAAATATCTGGTTAGTTTCACAGAAAGAAACACAAGGTCAAAGATTATGGGAAGGAAATACGTATCAGAAAGTGCGGACTCACGAATCAGTTTTTCTGACAATTTCCTTGATAACACAACTTTGAACTACAAACTAAGCACAAACGGAAGAAAAAACATCCATAAAAGGAGCGGTGAGAATCAAACCCAACCAGATAATCGAGATTATCTTATTATCTCTACTCCCAAATATGCTGAAGCAGTCAACCGTTTTGCGGAGTGGAAGCGTACAAAAGGTTTTAGAACACACGTGTTGCTCAGGAACGATTGGACTGTTACCTCAGTCAAGACAAGTATCATGGAATTATACAATACAGAAGGAGTTAATCTATATTATCTATTGATTGTAGGAGGTTTAAACGATGTACCAGCATATAGGAACAAACCTTATTTATTATATGATCATGTAACAGATTATTATTATGGATGTATGGAAGATACAATCATGGTAGATGAATCAAGAGACATCTTGCCAATCATACATAGAGGGCGAATTACAGCAACTTCCTTAAATGAAGCGACTACAATTATAAATAAAATAATCGGATATGAAGTTGATCCGCCATTAGATTCACTATTTTTTAATACGGGGATTCATTGCTCGTATTTTGAAGACGAAATTAAAAAAGTATATAACACCATAACGCATCAAATAGAAGCCCTTCCTCCAGATGGGTGTGAAGATGGTCGTTTGGTTTTAACTTCTGAAGATATAAAGAATTATGTTGAGGGTAAAGGTAAAACAATAAAAAGAATTTATTATGCAAAACCAGCAACTATTCCATTAAGATGGAATAACGGATTCTATGCAAATGGGGACTCTATTCCTCAAGAACTTCGTAAACCCACATTCTCATGGAATGGGAATTATAACGATATCATAAACACAATAAATGATAAGGCTTTTTATGTTTTATATACTGGTCATGGAGAAAGAACAGCATGGTTGGATCCTATATATTTAACATCACACATTGGTATGATGAACAACACTCAATATCTGCCTGTTGTTTTCAGCATGTCTTGCAATACAGGAAATTATATTTCTTCAAATTCATTCGCAGAATGTTTTTTGAAAAAAGAAATGGGAGGCTGTGTAGGTATTTTTGCAGCAAGTGAAAGAGCCCACAAAGGATATACTGACACTTTGTCAGAAGGTTTTTTTAATTCTATTTGGCCAAATCCTGGTTTGTATTATTTTTTTAGAACAAACAATGCTAACTTAGATAGTATATCTAATACGCCAGTTTATGCATTAGGAGATATTTTAGACACAGGATTCAACTATCTAAGACAATTGGAAACCATTTCTTCTGACACAATAGAGATTAATCTTAATGTATATAACAGAGAATTATTTCATTTGTTTGGTGACCCATCTATGATGATATATACAAATCCCCCTTTAACTATTAGTAATCCGACTATAAATGTCAACAATAATACTATAAGTATCCAATTAACGGACGGGAATGCCCGAATATCATTCTATGTCCCAGGTACAACACCCGTTGTTGATTCTTATATTGGAAATTCTGTTGATTACACGACATTTGCGGACAGTGTGATTATATGTATAGACCGACATAACTATATTCCACACATCGTGACATATCATAAAAATGAATATATCCAAAATGAGAGCATCAACAACACTATGACATACGTAGGAAAAATTATAAAGATAGGTAGAAATGTCACAACTACAAAACCAGAGGGTGATGTTATAATAAATGGAGCTAATGTTATTTTTAACGGTGGTAATGTTGAATGTCATCCTGGTACTACCATAATCAATTCCAATATAATTATTAATCCTCAATAAAAAATTATATGTTAACTCAGTAATAACATCTAATTTTGTGTATTTTT
>OMUD01000181.1 GCA_900314125.1 uncultured Prevotellaceae bacterium
AATCCAGGGGTAGAGACCTCACCATAATTGGCAACTTAGATTGGATGCGGCACAAGGATGAAGGAAGAAGAACAGAGGATATGACAGCAGCAGATACGAAAGATAATGTGAGAATATGAAAGAAGACTAAACTAAATCGGCTAAACTATAATTATAAGCAGAAAGATTTTTTTGACTGCCTAAACCATCTGAGCTAAAACGCATTGTGTTTTGGAATATATCACACTATATATAACTAAATTATAACTAAACTAATTAAATTCATTATGGTCAAAAAACTACTTTTACTCCTGTTGGCAGTGCTGACAAGTGCCACTGGAGTTTGGGCTCAGGGATACACCAATCAGCCCGTAAGGACATGGGACTTGAGGCAATGGACTGAAGTATCGGTCAACTATGCGTCATCCCAAGGTATGACATTGTCGGGGTACGACAATAACTCTAAAATCAACACCTCATACGGTTTGCAATTGAGAGGTCAATCTTTGTCCTTTCAGGTGTCACAAGGTCAGATTGTATCATTGACCATCACCAATAACAGCGATACATATAGGGCTAAAGCCAAGATGACACTTGGAGGCAAAGAAGTAGCATTCCAAACGGCCATAGGGCAAGGACAGTCAGAAACAGCCTACCTCACAGCTGATGAGAATGGCAACGTGACGATATCAGGCAATGGCTCTCCTTCAAACACATTCATCACCTCTATCAGCATTGAGAATGCTCCAACTGTGGCATTCTCTTCTTCCTCATGCACAGCAGAATTGATAGACTTGAATGTTGCAGAACCAACACTCAGCTATCCTACACCATCAACGGTCTCATATTCCGTAAGCAATCCAAAGATTGCCAATATTGGTGGAGAGTCCAACCCTGGAGACATCATGTGTGTGAACACTGGTGTGACAGGCGTGACAGCCACAGTGAACTATAAAGGAAACACCTATACAGCCAGCTACACCTTGACGGTAAAAGCAGACGACGCCACATACAAAGTTGAAGGCAACACTTACACCTTGACAGGTCCAGGAAAACTTCAGGAAAGAGTAGTGAATTTAGTTCCGAAGATTACGATGGAATTTGGTTCCACGGAAGTAGTCAACACTACTATTGTCCGTAACGAAGCGAACGCACCAATTGTTGGAACGACGATTGACCAAAACGGCTGGCGTCAGTTATGGTTCAACAGTACAGATGGTCTCGTCCATCCATATCAAGGAACTTACTATACTTTCAAGCCAAAGACAAACGGAAAGTTGACCGTGACGGGTTATCTTTCCAATCCTAATCAGAATGCATATATCGTGAAAGAAAGTAACTTGGCACCGGTGTCAAAACGCATGACAAGCCTAGTTTTCTTAACCCCTGCAGCTTGGAATAGTACATTTAAGCCTGCTGAAACAAATGTTGCCCCTGCTGTGACGACAGACGATGGTCATACTGCACAAATGGTTGAAGATTATAAGACAAATGTTAATGATACAGGAGAAATACTCTATCAAGAATTAAATAACATCGCTAATGGCACATACGTTGTGACATTATATGCCAATGCCATGTTCACCAGTGGTCGTGGTTTTGACTCAGACATGGCTGATGGTGCAACAGATGTGGCATACGTATTTGCAAATGAAGTAAAAGTTCCAATCACAGCGAAAATTGGAGGCTCCACAACTGCTAATGGTGAGTACACTATTTCCGTTAATGTTACTGACAACAAGTTAAGATTAGGTTTAGGAAAATGGAAAGCCGGTACCAACTGGCATACCATTCAGATAAAATCTCTTATTTATGAAACAGAGAAAAGTGATTACACTTTCACTCCTGTAAGCACAATAACCACCTCATCAGCAAGTCAATTACTTACCACAGAAGTTGGCGTGGAAGGAGGAGAGACATATTATCTTTATGGTAATATACCTTCATCAAATGGTGTGGATAATGAATGGTCAACATATCAATTGAAATCATTCTCTTTTGAATCCGACATGCGTTATGCCTCCAAGTCGGTGGTTCTTGAAGCAGGCGCAACAGAAGGAGGTCAAGACCTTATCACTTCAAGCGGAACGACTTCTGGCATCACATTCTCTGCAAAGAAGGAAGGTGACATTGACTCATTCTCCCTCAATACATCAAATGGTTATGTTTCTGATATTACAGGTAATGGTGGCGCCATCATCGTGACCGCCTCTCAAATCGTTGACGGCAACGTCATTGACTCAGATTATTATGTGATCACCGTTCCTTACGCCAGCCACGAGTGGTGGTTCTGGAACACTGAGAATTTCCCAGAGAAGAATGAAGAGCTTGACTGGGCCACTACATACGAGGTGCGCAGCTACGACCAGACAACCCGCGCACTCTATTATCTGAACGAGCCGATCCTCACCGCCGCAGAAGGCCTTCAGGGCAACAACGCCATGTATATCGGTAAGACCGCTGGCCTTGTGGTGAACGCAGAGGCCAAGACCTTCGGACTTCGTTCTTCAAGCGACAACCTGGGCGATTATGCCACCTTCAGGGCATTCTTCCTGGACAATGAAGCCAACCGCACCAAATATGCAAGCTATATTGCAGACTATGATTTGGACAACCTCACAGAAGACCGATTCAGTGAGCTGAAAGGTGACGGTTCCTTCGTGGACGTTTATCTCAAGGCCATGCTCAACTACACGAAGGAGGATTCTCATGGCACGAACATTCCAGCCATGAATCCAGGTGCCACCATCACAATTCCAAATGTGAAGGCCGGCTCACACATCGCCATCAAGTGGTACCGTCATGCCCCTAACGACGGCGACCATATTCTACTTGAAAACGCCGTTGACCTTGACGACAATGAGATTTCAAATGGCATCTATGTAGTGAACCAAGGCCGTGGAAGCAACATCTTCGGCAACCCATACGGATGGTTGGAATTCAAAGCCGCTACTGACGGCGATGTGACCCTGCGCAGCGAAAAGGGCTGGACCCACCTGAAAGCCATTGTGCTGAAAGAAGACGGATTCTACGACACGAACCTCGCCATCGTGAACGAGAACAGCAACTCCGCCTGCAAGACCCTGTACACCTATCCAGTAGGTGGCAGCCAGTCCAACACCTACTCCACAAGAGCTTATTACACCCGCAGTGAGAACGGCGTACAGTATGTTTACACCGTGGAGTATGACGAAGCTACTAGGGGAACAGCATACGCCACCATCAGTGGAGGCACACTCACCGCTACCGGTCAGGGTCAAGCCACACTTGTGCTCACCTGCTATTCAAACGGCTATGCCATCGACCGTGAGACAAAGTTGCTGACTTTCCTTGAGATAACAGAGACCCATCAGGACTATCCATACACATGGGACTTCACCAATATATCTGACGACACGAAGACGAAACTTGGAAGTGACGGAAATTGGACAGGAAATACTTCAGACGGTTTCAAACCAAGCACCACGGCCCAGGAAAAATTCACTCAAGGTGACGACCTCCATTTCAACGACGGCAGTGATGTTCCAGAATTGGATGAGCTCGGCTTCATCTCAAGCATAGAAGGCACCTCGTCAACAGGTCTTTCGAATGTGACAGTGAATACAGACGGAACGGGTATCGTGATTGGCGACCAGGAGACCACCAACATCATCGTGCCAGATGTTCCAGAAGGAGCCACGGTATATGTACGTGTTGTGACAAACGAAAAATCAGAGATCAACGGTGACGAGATACTCACTGACGGCAATAACAAGGTTTACACCTTCGAGGGTTCCGGCTCAGTTGATGACGAAACTGCAGCTGATATCACCGTGAGCTTGAAAAACATCACCGTGGAGGGCATTGCCGTGACCAACATCTTTAAGGAGATGCGCATGGCTTCCGCCACCAACGCCGGCTATTACTACAACACAGACTGTCAGTCCAAAGACATTGACTACAGCCTCACTAAGTACTACACCGGCATTGAAATCAAGGCTGACTACATCTCAAGCGATGATCTGAGCGACGCCAAAGTGAATGGCGATGAGAGCGGCACCCTGATTGCCAAAGCAGTTGAAAAGGCCGTACCAGCCAACACCGGTCTGGTGGTATATACTACGAACGGAAAGAACAACACACTCTACCCACTCTTCGTTCCTGGAATCAATGCAGAGAAAGAGAGCATCAGCAACAACATGCTCACAGGTGTGGTGTTCGATTCCGGTGCTTCCTCCACCGACCACCTCTACAAGTATGCACCAAACGCAGAAGCAGCAGGAAGCACCTGGTATGACTTCAGCACATGGGAGCCAGCAACAGAGATTAACAGCACTATCAATGGTGAGAACGGCATCACGCTTTATGGAAATGGCAAACCTTCTATCGCTGCAACTGGTGACAGTTATGAAGCCGACAATCTCACTTTCACTCAATGTTGGAAGACAGGCGGAAAGGGAGAATTCAAGAACGGTGCTCCTACCAACGGTATCAGTTTCGTGATAGAGACAGCTGGAGAATACAAGATTGTCGTGTATGGCAAGTCACAGAACTCATCTAAAGACCGAGTATTCAAGATTAATGTCGGTGGCACACAGGAATCCGACATGTTCACAGCTCTCGGAGCATCCGTGACTAAGGGTGAATATACTGCAACAGTGGCAGACAACACAACCATCTACCTGTATAGTGGTGACAGCGGCATCATGATTTACGGTATTTCCGTTGAGCCAGCATACGATGCAGACCAGCAGCCAGTTGATGTGGTATTCTACAAAGGAGCCATCGAGAAAGCAGAAAACGGCTATCGCCGCTACTTCTTCACCAACAAATACACAACCACATCAGAGCCAGGTGTCAGCAAGGTGAGTGACGACCCGAAGTTCTTCCAGACGAATGGAGGCAACCTCAAGTCCAACCGTGCTTATCTTGATGTTCCGACCTCGATTTTCGGCGGTGCGAATGTGAAATCCATCCGAATCATCGGTCTGTTTGACAATACAGATGATGCTACTGCCATTGAGTTGATCAACGAGCCAGCTGCAAGCGACATCGACCTCAACGGTGAGTTCTACAGCATTTCTGGTGTGAAGCTCCAGGGCGTTCCAACCCAGAAGGGCATCTACATCCAGAATGGCAAGAAGGTTATGATTAAGTAATGATAAAATAATAAAGCAAGAAGAATATGAAATCAAGATATATCAAACCAGAAATCCACTTCCTGAT
>OMUD01000081.1 GCA_900314125.1 uncultured Prevotellaceae bacterium
GAAGAAGGAAGTGCGGCAAGTGCGATATACGAACCACTGGCACTTGGATTCTTCTTATATGCCCCAATAGCGGCATTACCACAAATAGTCACACCGTAGGCAGAACCTACACCCGAGAGTCCTACACATAGTGCAACTCCCAAATAAGCTAATACAATTTCCATAATTTGAATTTAAAATATGATTATTAATTTTTGTTATTCTTTAAAATTACTATTTTTCATTTCTCTTGAAAATCAGGATTCAGCCTGCTGTTGATATTTCTTTATTTTAAATGGCTCATACGCCTTGCCTCCACCTTCGAAATCCGCATTTTTGAAGAATTCGACAAAAGTGAGTCGCATAGGGTGCACAAACGATGATATCATACAGAGTGCAAAGTTGATTCCATGTCCAAAGAGGAGGATAATCAACATCGGCAACCACCTGATCGCCCATGACATGCTTGAGGTCATGTCGAAGGCAAGCTGGTTGAACACACTTCCAAGCACGCCACCAGTAAGACCAAGAGCAAATAGACGGATATAGCTGAGCAAATCTCCCAAAAGTCCGGTTGCCATTCCATAGGTGTCCCATAGACCGGTTCCGAAATTCATAAAGATATTCTTACCTGGAGAGTTGACAAAGAATATTCCGATGAGGGCCAGTGCAATGATTCCATAGAGCACATAAGTAACAACCTGAGGGAAATTCACTCCACAGGCAGGAAGTCCAAATGCCACGATAGCCGTGATGATGGCAACAACCCACGAAATCTTTCCAATCGCATACTTCCATCCATGCAACTTAGCCGCCTTCATGCCAGCCAGCACCATTCCCAGAAGCACTTGAATAAGTCCGATAATCACAGAAATAACCATCATCGGAGAATAGCCAAACAAAGTGAAGTTCTTATCCGTGATAAAGAGTTTTTTCACAGGTGCGAGGAATGCCCAACTCTGTTGCGAAAGGTCAATACCAAAGAACGTTCCTGTGAGCAATCCGCAAACAACGGTAGTGGCACCGAGATAAATACCCAATTTAGCGTATGGCTTCACCTTCTCAGAAGACTTGCAGAACAGGAAGATGCTTGCTGCAAGGACAATCAGTCCGTAGCCAGCATCCCCAAGACAAAGTCCGAAGAACAGCATGAAGAACGGTGCGAAAAATGGTGTGACATCAAGATCCCGATAGCTTGGCAATGAATACATTTTCAAAATCGGTTCAAAGAGCGAGCTGTACTTATCGTTCTTGATTTCAACAGGCACATTATCCTCTTCTTTCGGCTGTTCCTCCTCAAAGAAGATTTTGTTCTCCTCAAGATATTTCAAGACAGGTTCCTCCTTTTCAAGGGGTACCCATCCCACCATCAATTTGAGGTAATCGTCAGCCACAGACTCCGCACTGAGATGTACTTTTGATAAAGAAATCTCGTTCTCATTAAGCACTTTAGCAGCCTTCAGAGATTCCCGACATTCTCCATTCACTTTCAGCAAATCCTCATGCACGTCTTCAAGTTGCTTATCAAGCGACTTTTTCTCATTTATGAGTACAGAAAGTTTTTTATCCGGTAAATCGATGTATTCAGCCGTGATGTCGGGTTTCTGCTGAGAGAAAGTGAGGAAAAAGATTTTTTTGTCCACCTCATTTACAGGTGTGGCATAGAAATCATCTCTCCATTCTGCTTTAAAGAATTTGGAAGGGCACGCCCAGCAATTCACTTGATACCCGTTGTCTTTCAGGTCGTTGAACCGTTCCTTGTCGAATTCGCCCCAAGGTTCCAACTTTGCAATATCTTTCTGAACCGCATCAATCGCATGCTTAATCTTGGTCTCATCAGCCGTCAAGGAGTCGATTTTATCAAGAATACCCAGAGCCATCGAGTTAAGATTCTGGCTTTTGGTATCAACGTCAATCATTTTGTAGTCCTTGTCAGTCTTATACGATTCCGCAGCGAAATCGAGGGTTTTAAAAGCATTGTCGAATCTGGCATCCAAGGCTTTTGCGTTTTCAAACTCAGCACTGGTTGCACCTGCTTGAAGCAAATCCACATGAACGACCCCTAATTTCCTGATATCCTCAATGAAATTCTCATATTCCTTGTTGGTGACAAGGAATGTAAGTTTTCTCATCTGTGTAATCATACGGCAGCCTCCTTTCCCTCATTAAGTTTTTCTTCTTCCTCGCGTTTTTCCTTGATCGCTTTCAGAATTTTCTGGCTTGACTTCGACAAGTTCTCCTCGTCTTCCATAAAGCGTTTGATTTTTCTGATTGCCTCCTCATATCCAGGAATCTGCACTTTTTCAAACAGATTGACTTTTTGTGTGGTTTTTCTTCTTGCATGTTCGAGCAGATGCAATTTTGCCACCACGAACTCCCTTTCCACAGCCGTTTTAGCCAATCCTTGAAGAAGATTTATACCATCGAAATACCACTTAGGAGCACTGAAAACGCCGAAAGGCTTGACTTCAAGCTTAATGTTCTCAAGTACAGGCACTCTCACTCCCGCCACTTTCTTCACATTCAGCTCAACGTCCTTCAATTCAACAAGAGAAGGGTCAAATTCTCCCCAGAGGGCATACATTGACTCATAACCAGCAATCTGGCTGTCAAGCTTTCTCTGGAGTTCCTCCGCTTCGCCCTTAGACTTCTTCACTTCAAGGCGCAGCGCAGTTTCCTTGTTCTTAATAATCGGCAAGGTCCTGACCCTCATCTTCAGCTGCTTCTCAAGCTGCTGTTTCGATGTTTTATTATATTGAAATTTAATCGCCATAAAAAAGTTTGAAGTTTGAAATTTAAAACAAATTGGATTTCTTCACCATCCACCTTCACAAACCTCATGATTGATGATGCGAGGCGATGATTAAGTTCTAAACTCAAAACTCTTACGACTCCCAATACATATCCGTAAATTCCTTCTTGATGTTGACCTCCTCAAGTTTGAAATATTTCTTAAAGAGAGTCCAAGTCACATCAAGCATCTGAGTGGTGTCGAGATTGACGTCAATGGCAAGGATTTTATCGGCATAATCCTTAGCGAAATCAAGACACCTGTTGTCATAGTCTGTAAGGTCAAATCCGTTCTCAAGCTTAGTTTTTGCATTAGCCGCATCTGCATATAGTCGGATTGCCGCGTTCATGACTTGCGCATGGTCCTTTCTTGTTTTCTTACCAGCCACAAGCTGTTTGAGTCGTGAAAGAGAGCGGAATGGGTCGATGATGACCTTACCTATGTCAGAATCCCTTCTCAGATAGAGCTGTCCCTCAGTGATGTATCCAGTGTTATCTGGCACTGCATGAGTGATATCACCTCCAGAGAGTGTAGTCACGGCAATGATCGTAATTGATCCTCCACCTGCACTTTCTGGGAACTGCACTGCTTTCTCATAGATTTTAGCAAGGTCAGAATAGAGTGAACCAGGCATAGAATCCTTGGAAGGGATTTGATCCATACGGTTGGACACGATAGAGAGTGAGTCTGCATAAGATGACACGTCGGTGAGCAGCACAAGCACTTTCTCATGTTTCTCAACAGCGAAATATTCAGCAGCAGTGAGCGCCATATCAGGTATAAGAAGTCGTTCAACAGCTGGGTCCTCCGTTGTGTTCATGAACGAGATGATTCGGTCGAGCGAACCAGCCTCAGAGAAGGTATTACGGAAGAAATAGTAATCATCGTTCGTCATACCCATACCTCCAAGGATGATTTTGTCGGCCTTGGCACGCAGTGCCACGAGTGCCATCACTTCATTGAATGGTTGGTCAGGGTCGGCAAAGAAAGGAATTTTCTGTCCAGATACAAGTGTATTGTTCAGGTCGATACCCGCAATACCCGTTGCGATGAGTTCACTTGGCTGCTTACGCCTTACAGGGTTGACTGAAGGTCCACCAATTTCGACTTCCTTTCCTTCAATTTCCGGTCCTCCATCGATAGGTTTCCCGTATGCGTTGAAAAATCGTCCTGCCAGCTGGTCACTGACTTTGAGTGTAGGCGCCTTTCCAAGAAAAACGACTTCTGCGTTAGTTGGAATGCCACCAGTACCTTCAAATACCTGCAGTGTGACGTTGTCGCCTTTGATCATCACCACCTGAGCAAGTTTTCCATCAATAGTAGCCAATTCATCATATCCCACTCCAGTGGCTTTCAGCGAACAAGTGGCTTTTGTAATTTGGCTTACCTTAGTATATATTTTCTGGAATGCTTTAGCCATAATAGATTAATTTTCATTTAACATTTCATGAATCTGTCTCACAAAATCCTCATATTGTTCAGAGTGGAACTCAGAATAGTTCATTTGCTTGCAGAGGTTGATCATTTTCTTGAAGTAGTCAACGACCTCATTGAAATTTTCGAATTCAAAATCCTTGTCACAAATGTCTGTAACAAGATTGAGAATAGCCTCTTGCCTCTCAATAGATGAAACAGCATCAACCTCATCGAATGCATCTTGCTGCAGAAGCACAAAGTCAATGATTTCTGATTTCCAGAAAGTGATATGATAATCCACTGGCACACCATCATCACCAAGGATGTTGATTTGCTCGGCAATTTCCTTACCACGCTGCATTCTGGTCTTCAGATTGAGCACCTTTGGTATCCACTGATCATTGATTTTGTTTTTGATGTAATCAGCAAATTCAGGATATTCCAAGTATTTGGAATAAGAATCGATTGGATTGACAGCCGGATAACGCTTCTTATCCGCACGTTCCTGTTCAAGTCCGTAGAAACATCTCGCCACTTTCTTGGTGTTTTCTGTAACAGGTTCCTTCAAGTTACCACCAGCAGGCGACACAGTACCTATGAATGTGATTGATCCCACTTCTCCATTGTTGAGATAGACATATCCAGCTCTTCCATAGAAGTTGGAGATAAGTGCAGACAAGTCCATAGGGAACGCATCAGGTCCAGGCAATTCCTCCATACGGTTGGACATTTCTCGCAGTGCCTGTGCCCATCGTGAAGTGGAGTCGGCCATCAGCAATACCCTCAGTCCCATTGCGCGATAGTATTCAGCCATAGTCATGGCAGTATAGACAGATGCCTCACGTGCTGCCACCGGCATGTTTGACGTATTGGCGATAATGATGGTACGCTCCATGAGCTTCCTTCCAGTGTGTGGGTCGTCGAGTTCAGGGAATTCGGTAAAGATTTCCACCACCTCGTTAGCACGCTCTCCACATGCTGCTATAATCACGATATCTGCTTCTGCCTGTTTTGAGATAGCATGCTGCAGCACCGTCTTACCTGTACCGAATGGTCCAGGAATGAATCCTGTACCGCCCTCCACAATTGGGTTGAAAGTGTCGATAGTTCTCACACCCGTTTCGAGGAGTTTGAAAGGCCTTGGCTTTTGTTTGTAATTCGTCATGGCGAATTTCACAGGCCAGTGCTGGATCATATTGACCTTGATTTCCTCTTGGTTCTCAGTCACGAGCACAGCAATTGTGTCTTCCACCTTGTATTTACCAGCCTTGACGATGGATTTCACTTTAGCCTTTCCTTCCATCTGGAAAGGCACCATAATTTTAATCGGCTGTGTGTTTTCATCCACTTGTCCGAGCCAATCGGAGCTTTGAACAACATCTCCTTCTTTGGCGATTGGAATAAAATCCCACTCTCTGTCCCTGTCAAGCGGATCTGTGTATTGTCCTCTTTTGAGGAACACACCTTCCATCTTGTTGAGGTCATTCTGCAATCCATCGAACTCCTTGGATAGCATTCCCGGCGCCAGCTGCACTTCCAGCATGTGTCCGGTGAACTCAGCAGGTGCACCGACCTTCAGTCCGCGTGTAGACTCAAAGACCTGGACATAGACATCGGCTCCAATGATTTTGATAACCTCCGACATGAGCTTATCCCCACCTGTTTCTATATAGCAAATCTCTCCCTGTTTGACAGGTCCGTCCACTCTGAGTGTGACCATGTTTGAGATTACGCTATTAACTGTACCTTTCGTCATAATGTATATTGATTTATTATTTATTTTCTGACAAATTCCTCTGGCACTTTGGCCTCAGCCCTAAGGTTTTCAATGATTTCCTTGAATCTGGCCTTTCCGATTTCCGGTTCAAGATGCTGCCACCTGTCGATAATTTCAAGTTTACAGAGATAAGCAAAAACAGCCTCGATAGAAAAGACGTCGAAGAAAGTGGCTTCATCGAGCCAATTCCATTTGAAAGCGTCAATAAGTCTTTCTTTATCGACCGGATTATCGGTATCGACAATATTCATAATGTCGGTGACATAGTCATATTCATGTCTCAAGTCGAAGTCCTTGGTGTTGTTGTTTCGTATCATCTCATTGACCTCGTTATCTCCATAAATATAGTCAGACACGTTCCATCCATATTTTCTGGCAATAAATGCAGTGAGCATGTTCGTGAGGTTGAGATTCAACTTATACCACTCCGATATGAACTTGTTAGGACATTGAATAGCGAATTGATAGAAATCAAACAAGATTTTATCCTTGGCGAAAAAATTAGGCTTATCCTTATTATAGTCATATTCACGTGCGAAAATTGACATGAAAGCAGGATATCGGTGCACATTGAAGTTCATCGTCCTTGCCGAAGTGATAAGGTCTTTAAGTTGTTCCTCTGTAAGATTACCGAACTGAGTAAGTTGAACCTCCGGATTCTTCAACATCCGGACGAGATTGAGACAGTCGGTTTTGAGGTAGAAATAAAAAAGAAGTTTTCTATCACTCTCAGTAATGACCTCCTCTGTCTGCGCCCTGAAATCATCGAAGGAAATCTGTGGTTTCTCGAGGTCATCGAGTGTCAAGTCGGGCACGCCTGCCATGAGGCAATAGTAGTTAGCCATAAAGATAAAAGATTGAAAAAAGGAAAAATCAGAAGAGCATCTCTACAAGCTGTGGTCTAAGGAAAGATTTGAAATAGTCCTCAAACTCCTCGTTACCAAAGTTCACCTTGTAAGCCCCGTCAGCTGGTTCCACAGTGAAAAGGGTGTCCTTTCCGTTGACCTGCTGAATTTTCACACTCTTGTCGAGCAGCGCCTTAGCTTTTTTAGCAAATACAGCCTTCAGAGCCTCAGCATCCTGGGCAGATATGACGATATCTTCTTGAGCGCCCCATTTTTCCGCAAGCTTAAGCATAAATTCCTGCATGAACTTCTTGTCATCCACAACCTCCTTGACTGCTTGCTTAACCACATTGTCAGTAACGACATTGGCAATTTCAGTTTTCAGTGCGCTTACCGCCTGTCCACAGAACATTTTCAGTTCAGCTTTGGTGTTGTGGTCAAGAGCTTTAGCATCTTTATCTGCTTCAGCCTTAATATCCTCAGCCTGCTGCTTTGCCTCATTGATAATCTTCTCAGCCTGTTCTTTGGCCTGGCTAATGATCTCCTGGGCTTTTTCTTTTCCCTTCTCAACACCTTCATTGAGAAGTTTGTCAGTAAGTTCTTGAATTTTGCTATCCATATTGATTATAAGTTAATATTTTTTACAAATTTAGTAATTTTTCTTCAAATAATCAAATAAGGTTTGTTCTAAAAATTCCGTTTTATGATTTTTAGAAAATTATCATCTGCAAATAAAGAAAAAAAGATGAATAAAGAGCATGCGCTTTCATGCGAAATAGTAGCATAAACAAAAAACAAAATGAAGGTAAACAAATTACACTTAACCGTTTTTTTAGGACGGTTAAGTGTAAAAAAAATTGCTTATCTCACGACAAGCAATCTTTACTAACCTTAAAATAAATCTAATACCATGAAAAACACGATGCAAAGTTAGCGATTTATTCGCATTCGCAATTAAAAGCTATTGAATTTCGCCTATCAATTAACCTAATTTAACAATAATCGTGTAATATTCAATAAATTTATTTTAATTATGACAGATTTTGTCACAAAAAGTTTTATAGAGAACATCCTCAATAACTTGAGGAAAATGCTTCATTTCCAATTGATTTTCTTTTGCCGCAATGTCATCAACAGAATCGTCCTCATTGATTGGAGTGGAATACTGCGCGATGATTTCCCCACCATCACAGATGTTTGAGACATAATGAACCGTCATCCCCGTAATGGTTTCTCCTGCATCTTTCACAGCCTGATGGACATGATGTCCATACATTCCCCTGCCTCCATATTTAGGCAGCAAAGCCGGATGGAGATTGATGATCTTCCGCGGGAATGCCTCTATAAGGAAGTCAGGAATCATGAGCAGGAATCCAGCCAAAACGATGAAATCAATGTTATGCTTCTGCAGCAGCGGAAGAATTGAATCTGGTGTATTGATTTCCTTTTTACTCATCACCACCCTAGGCACATTAAGTTTTTCAGCCCTCACCAAAGCATAAGCATCGGCTCTATTACTGATTACAAGTGCCGTATTAACCTTATCTGAATTCTGAAAATAACGTATGATATTTTCACAATTCGTACCACTACCAGAAACAAAAATTGCGATATTGATCATCTTGATATTATTTAAAAACGATTGGCAGAAGGAAAAAACTTGTTAAGACTGAATACAATACCCCATCAATTACTTATCAGCAGGCTTCTTCTCTTCTTTTTTTGCTTCCTCTTTCTTTGTTTTCTCTTTCTTCGCTCCTTCTTTCTTTGTTTCCTCTTTCTTCA
>OMUD01000182.1 GCA_900314125.1 uncultured Prevotellaceae bacterium
TCGGGCTGAGTCAGCACTGAAAGGGAAGGCATTCCAGGATAGGCGATGAAGTAGGGGATGATCGAAACAAGACCATAGAAGAACACTTTGCGGGTGGTGAACACTGACGAATAACGTTTGCTCACGTTCATCATCAGCAATGAATAAACCACCCAGCACATGCAGGCGGTGAAGGCAAGCAAGTCGCCCTTTGGCGAAAGTTGGAGCACAAACTGTCCGTTCATCACCACCACGGCCATACCAACGAGAGCAATCAATGTGCCCAAGAGCTGACGCCCACTGATATGTTCAGATTTGTAAAATAAAGCCACGATAAGCGTGGTGAACAGTGGGCAGGCACACACGATGAGGGAGTCGTTCGTGGCGGTGGTGTAGTTCATGGCGGAGTTTTCTGCAAGGAAATAGAGGGAACCGCCGGAAATGCCGAGCAGCAGCATTTTAAATTCGTCTTTCAGACTCTTGCAAAACCAGCGGTGACCTTTCCTGCTGATGGACCAAACCAGCAACATCGCATAAGCCAGGATAAAGCGGAGCAGAAATATCTGGGCGGCGCTGAGACCATTCAGCAGCAGAAGTTTGGTGAACACAAAGGTCGAGCCCCATATAATCACCACGGTCAGTGCCACCAAGTGTGGCAGTAAGTTGTTCTTTTTTTGCATTTGTTGGTCCTCTTGTCCGTTCTCGTTTTTACCACCAGCGGGTGTTTTTGTTCAGCGGTTTGGCATTTTGAGAACATCGCAGGATGATGCCCACGTCGGAGATACCTCTCACCACCTGGTCTTTCATGTTGTGGGAAACCTTGATCCTGTATCGGGTGTTGGCTTTCAGATGGATGGTGCCGCAGTCCACTCCAGTCTCCACAAACATCATGCCAACCCCACTTTTCTTGTCTTTCTCATTGAATAGCCTGAAATCTATGGCGTGTGTGAGACTTTGTTCCACGGCGGCGATGCTGTCGGCTGTGTGTTGCTGGCGTAATTGTTCTATTAACTTCTCTTTCTGAATGGAGTCCATCCTGACGGAGTCTTTGGAAAGTGAGTCATTGCGGAGAGAATCCAGTTGTTCTTTGCTCAGATGTTGCTTTTCCTTCTTCGCTTTTTTCAACGCCCGCTTCATGGAGTCGCGGCGAAGGGAGTCTGCGCGTTCCACGGCCAACACGGAGTCGCGGTTCACGAGCAGAAGGCTGTCGCGCGCTGCCACACGTTCCGACAAGAAATGCTCTGCACGGTCTTTCTCTTTTTTTAGAGAGTCTTCGCGTTGGATAAGGGAGTCGATGCGGCTGTCGTTCTGACGGATGGGCAGGCTGTTGATGATGTTGGTCGTGTCGAGTTCCTCAAGGAAGGCGATGAGCTGAAGGTTCTGGTAAGGATAGCGGTTGGTGTAGCGGACGGAGATGTTTACTTCCAAGTCTGCGGGACTTTCCACCATCGGCAGGTCAAACACCAGGCTGTCTGTCTTGTTCCACAACTCATTGTTGATAGCCAGGTATTGGTTGTACACCACATCGGTGGCGGAGTCCACCTTCACACTGTGGTATTCGTTGGCAAAGTCCGACATACAACCGCTGCATGATGTCTGGAAAACACCATGCAGGGCAAACAGCATCAGTAGGGCTGTAGATAATAATATGTGGCGGAAATGCTTCATCGGAAACGTATTCCAGGCAATGCCTGGAAAAGTGGGACTTTGTGGAAGGAAGTCAGAACTTATTTGAACTCTCCTGTGCTGTTTCGCACGTTGTTCGGACGGTGTTTGCCACCTTTTGGTTTGTTCTGAGGCTTTTTGTTCTCCAGGTTCATGCTTTGTGCCTTGTAGTTCATCTTTTGCTGACGCTTGTTCTCCTGAGGAGTGTCCTTGGAGGATTTCTCTGCAGAGGCGTCCTTTGCTGATGGACGTGGTTGGCTGCCTGGTTGGTTGCCTTGACGGTTCTGCGGTTTCTTCTTTTTCTTTTTCGCCTTGTCGAAGCGGGTGATGTTGTCTTGGTCGAGCAGGTCTTTCGATTCGTTCACCACCGGCTCTCCATCTTCGGTCAGCGCCTGAGGTTTCTTGCCAGCGCGGTTCATTTCGATAATCTCAAAAGCGCGGCGTGCACTGATGGTGTGCTCATTGGCAATCAGATGTTTGTCGGTGGAGTAGGTGATGGTGTGGGCCAGAATATCAGCCTTGAAGAAGAAATATTCGTTATCCACCGTGTGTAGGCTGATTTCCTTCGATGGCAGTTGTTTCAGCGATTCCACGTATTGGTCAACCTCATAGTTCAGGCAGCACTTCAGCTTTGCACATTGGCCAGCCAATTTCTGCGGGTTGAGGGAGATGTCCTGAAAACGGGCGGCGCTGGTGGACACACTTACAAAGTTTGTCATCCATGTGGCGCAGCACAGCTCACGGCCGCAAGGACCGATTCCGCCGATGCGTCCAGCTTCCTGACGTGCACCAATCTGCTTCATCTCTATCCTCACTCTGAAGCGCTCGGCAAGCACTTTGATCAGCTGGCGGAAATCCACGCGTTCGTCGGCGATGTAGTAGAAGATGGCTTTGTTGCCGTCGCCCTGATATTCCACATCGCCAATCTTCATCTGAAGTCCCAGGTCCTTGGCTATCTGGCGGGATTCTATCATGGTCTCATGCTCGTGGGCTTTCGACTCACGGTATTTGTCCATGTCCACGTTGCGGGCTTTGCGATAGATGCGCTTGAACTCCACATTGGGTTTCAGATTGGCTTTTTTCATCTGGAGTGGAACCAGGCGGCCAGTCATCGTCACCGTTCCGATGTCATGTCCAGGGTTGGCTTCCACAGCCACGATGTCGCCTTTCACCAAGTCCAGGTGGTTGCTGTTCAGATAGTAACCTTTGCGGGGTGGCTTGAATTGCACTTCCACCATCTCGCAGGCGTCGTGGTTGTCGGGTAGGTCGGCAAGCCAGTCGTAAGTGTTCAGTTTGTCGGTATGGGGATTGCAGCTGCCACGGCCAAGACGGATCTTGCTGTCATTGCCGCACACAAAGCCTTTGTCGTGCACATTCTCCTTTATATTTTCTTGCTCTGTCATATTGCTTATGAAGGGTTAATATTGTTATTCTTTGAGGTGTATGTTTTTGGAATCATCTGTTCTTGATCAACACAATCATTTTCAGTGCGAAATCAAAGAACACGATTTTTGCATTTCCATTTTGGGTGATGTCGCGCTCACACAGGTTCAGCTCGTTCATGATGCCGATCACATTGTTCTCGTTGATGAACGGAGCGAATTTCACCGCGAAGTCGGACTCGTCGTCAGCCATGTAGTTCAGCTTGGAATTGTGGAAGTTGTAGATGAAATTCTCGCGGACCATGTATTGGCAATAGCTGAGGAAGTGTTTTTGGCGCTCGCGCCCCATGCCTGCCACTTCTTCGCTCCATTTTTTCATTTCTTTCACTTTGCGTACGTACGACAATCGCATCAACCTCACGAACAACTCAAAATATTGCTCGCGGTCGCTGTCATCCACAATCTTTTTCAAAGCTGCCGACATGCTCCCTTGGGCGGAGTGGGCGATGCGGCTTGCCATGGCGGGAAGAATGCCGTTGTGGGTGACCAGTGCGTCTGCGATTTCCGACTCCTGGATTGGAGGCACCACAATCATCTGAACGCGGCTGCGGATCGTCTGGAGTAATTGCTCCGGGTGTTCGCTCGCCATGATGAATATCGTGCCGGCTGGAGGCTCTTCCAGCAATTTCAGCATTTTGTTCGAACAGCTGTCGTTCATTTTCTCAGGAAGCCACACCACACAAATCTTATATCCTCCCTGGCTGGCCACGAGCGAGAGTTTCTTGAAGATGGCGTCGCTCTCTGCCTCATAAATCGTAAGCTGCTGGTTTTCTGCACCGCTGGCTTCCATCCAGTCGCTGTAGGTGAAATAGGGATTGGACAGCAGCATTTCGCGCCATGGATTGATGAAATCATCACAATAGGTGGCGTTGTCGCTCCCTGATTTCAGCTTGTAGATGGGAAACATGAAGTGAAGATCGGGATGCTGGAGTTTCTCCGACATCTTGCATGAGCTGCATTGACCACACGGACGTTCGTCTGTCGGTGCCTCTGGCTCTTCCATGCCGAACAGGCCCATTGCGGGCTGGGCGGGAGGAGCTCCCTTGCATAGCAGATATTGGGCAAAAGCGATGGCCAACGGCATGGTGCCACTGCCTTCCGGACCTGCCAGCATCAGGGCATGCGGTATCTTGCCGCCTTCAACCATTTCGGTCAGCCGTTTCTTCACGGAGTCTTGTCCTACGATATCTGTGAACTTCATCTTTTCTTCCTTTATGTCAAAACACTCTCTCTGCTATCTGGCGGATACTGTCAACTGCCGACATTGTGTAGAAGTGGATACCTTCCACGCCGTATGCTTTCAACTCCTTGCATTGATTCACGCCCCATTCAATTCCAAGGGCTTTCACGTCTTCATCGTTCTTGCATTTCGAGGCTTCGTCGGCAAGTTCTTTCGGAATGTCGAGGTGGAAGGTCTTGGGAACCATGGTGATCTGAGTCAGTTTCGTCATTGGCTTCAATGCCGGGATGAGGGGAATCGTGATGCCGTGGGCACGGGCACGTTCCACAAAACTGAAATATTTCTGGTTGTCGAAGAACATCTGGCAGATGGCGTATTTTGCGCCCAGTTCCTGCTTTTTCTTCAGATAGCGGAGGTCACTGTCAGGATTGGGCGACTCCTCATGTTTCTCAGGATAGCATGCCACACCGAAACTGAACGGGGTGCCCACATGCTTGATGGGGGTGCCGTCGCAGAAAAAGCCTTCGTTGAAGCGGTTGATCTGTTTCAGCAGGTCTGTGGTGTGGCTGTGACCGCCGCGAACCGGTTGGAAACGGGCTTCGTCCTTGGCCTTGTCTCCGCGGAGCGCAAGCACTTCGCTGATGCCGAGGAACTGAAGGTCCAGCAGCATGTATTCCGTGTCTTCTTTCGTGAAACCACTGCACACCACGTGAGGAACCACCTTGATGTCGTATTTGTTCATGATGGCACTTGCCACGGCTATGGTGCCGGGGCGACGGCGGAGCCTCTTTCGGATGAATGTGCCGTCCTCCTGCTCGTCATAGACATACTCACTGCGGTGGGTCGTGATGTTGATATATCTGGGGTTGAATTCTTTCAACTGGTCAATTGTCCGGAAAAGGCTCTCTGTTCCGGTGCCTTTCAGAGGTGGCAGCACCTCGAAGGAAAAGGCGGGTGTGTGGCCGGCTGAGAGAGTTCGTGTTGTGTCTGAAGTCTGCATGTCCGTGATTCGATTCTATTACAAAGATAATGTTTTTATTGACACCCCATGACGGGCATCGGGCTTTATGAGATTCTGGTTCAAGGAATGGCGGTGATGTCGATCCCTGAGATGTTCAGGTGGACTGTGTCGGTCTTGCCTTGATAGTAGTAGAGCGGAAGGCTCACGTAAATCCGTTTTGTGTAGGATTCGGAGTCGTTTGCAGGACGTTTGTGGAGCAAGGTCACGAAGGTGGCGGTACGGCCGTCTTCATAATGCTTCACCTCATCTTCGCTGAAGCCAAAGCCATGCTTGTCCTTGTCTGTGGTCTTATAGCTGATGTAGGCGTTCAGGTAACGCTGACTCCGCCAATGGCTCAGGAGTTTTACCTCGTCTGTTGGATGTTCGTCTGCCGGGTCGGTTGGTCTTGGAATAGCGGAGAGGATGCCCTCGATGTTATAGACATTGATTTTTTTGCTCCCTTTGTCATATACGTAGGAGCAGACACAGCGGAAGAGCGTGTCCTTCACGTTTGTGGATATGTTGTGGGCTGGCGTGTATTCCGTACCGCTGTCGAACAGGATGCGGCTCACGTTGCCCGAACTGTTGGTGAAGGCTTCTGCCAACTCTGTCATCATGTCGGGGTATTGGAAGTCTTCGTCATCGTCATCCTCCGCACAGCCGGTCCACACCACCATGCACAGCGACAAGGCGATGGTCAGCACCAAGCGGTAGGTGTCTATTCCTGTATGTGGGGCTCTTTTCATGCTTGATTCAGTTTGTTTTTGGCTGGATTGGCATACATGGTGAGAATCCGTTCACGCAGATAAGGCATGTCGGGATGTTCAAGGGTGATCATGCCGAGCTTCTTCTCGAGATAGGCTTCAAACTGCTGCTTGTCCTGCTCGCTGTAATGGTCGCAGTGGTCTGTGGTTCCATTCAGCAGGTCCAAGGCGATGAAGTTGCAAGGATAAAGCTGGTAGTTGCGGTAAATTTCCTCGTCGATATGTGTTGCCACTGCTTTGAAATAGTCGGCTTTCGGCATGTCGGCGGGAAGTGTGTCCAGCCATTCGTTGATGCAAGGCGCTGCCTGATAGTGGATGTGCCCTTTGTAGCCGAAGATGCCGGTGCGCATGTTGTCGAGGTCGTCCTGCTGGCTCTTTTTGAAGCCTTCGATGTCGCGCTTATGCTGGAATTCCTCTGCTTTCAGATAGTCGCAAGGGTCAAACTCATAGCTGATGGCAAGTGGGACGATGTTCAGCTTGCGGAGGTCGCCGCCCATCGACATCATCTTCAAAACGCTCTCCTGAGTCTGGTCGTTGGAGTCTTTCGCACGCCCTTCCCGCTGGGCTATCCAGATGTGCTCATGCTTTTCGTTGATGGTGAAGTGCATGTATTTCGACATCTTGGCAGAGGCAAGCAGCATCTGCCGCATGTTGAGCGAGCGCTGCACGATAAACGACTTGTTCACCCTCACCAGGTCCTTGATCCAAGGGCGGATGAGCAGGTTGTCACCGATAGCAATCTCAACGGTAGTCATCTTGTTGTCAATCAGGCTGTAGTCGAGCAGAGCGGAGTCCAGCACGATGTCGCGGTGGTTGCTGATGAAGGTATGGCAACAGCCGCTGCCAGAGACGCTGCTGAAATCGGAGGTGAGGCCCAGGCTTGCCTTCTTGAGCAGTCCGGTCAGGACCGGATACACCATTCTCTTCTGAAACTCATTATTGTCCTTGCACGACAGCATCATGCCTTTCAACTGCTCAAACGGAACGTCTTTATATACTGTCTGGAGGGCTTCCTGAAAGCCTTCGTCGTTCAGCAATGTCTGAAAAACCGATGGAAGTTCCTCGGGAAGGAACGGTCTGATGTCGTCAAAATCATGGATGTTCATGATGCTTTGTTTTTTAGGTGAATGAAGGGAAAAATGAAGCAGGCCAGCAAGGCTCTTTTGGGTAGTGAACGGCGGGTTAGCCAATCTTGTCGGCTATCACTTCGTTCAGCACGTCAGTCATCTGCATGCCGGCGGCTGCCACCTGCTGAGGAATGAACGAGGTGGGGGTCATGCCGGGAGTGGTGTTGATCTCAAGCAGGTTGATCACATCCACCGTCTTGCCCTCTGCGTCTTGCTTGTGGGAGATGATGTAGTCCATGCGGATGATGCCGCTCGCACCCAGAATGTCGTAGATGTGCGAGCTGAGCGCCTGTACCCGGCGGGTGGTGTCATCGCTCAGGCGGGCTGGGGTGATCTCTTCCACAGCACCATTGTATTTGGCGTCATAGTCGAAAAACTCGTTCTTGCTCACCACTTCAGTGATAGGGAGCACACAGCCGCCACCGTTCTTGGTCTTATATACTCCGTTTGAAATTTCTGTTCCTTTCAACTCAGCCTCTATAATCACTTCTGGCCATTCACTGAAAGCTTTCTCGATGGCGGGCTGAATGTCGGAAATCTGTTTGCATTTCGTAACGCCGAAACTCGATCCGCCGCCGTTTGGTTTCACGAAGCATGGCAGGCCCACACGCTCCACAATCTGCTCAGCGGTGAAGTCCTGACCTTCGCGTATCAGCAACGACTCAGCGATTTTCACACCGAATCCTTTCAGGTATTGGTTGAGCGTGAACTTGTTGAATGTCATTGATTCCACCAGCACGTCGCTCGTGGAGTAGGGGATATGGAGCAAATCGAAATACCCTTGGAGGATGCCGTCTTCGCCGGGAGTCCCATGAATGGTGATATAGGCGTAGTCGGGGATGATTTTTTTGCCGTCTTTCTCGAAGGAGAAATCGTGACGGTTCACAGGCGACGTCTTGCCTTCTGCCACATGGGCTTCCCATGACTGACTCGTGATTTCCACGATGTAAGGCTCGTATTTGGATTGGTCAATCCATGAATAGATTCCTGCGGCTGAACGCATCGACACATCGTGTTCCGAAGAGTCGCCGCCTGCGATGATTGCAATGATTTTCTTTTCCATTATAACTTGTTGTTTAACTTGTCTTTAGTTGACCTGTGGCAGCAGGTCTGTTGCCTTGTAGGGACTTCTGTATGAATGTTTGAAACTGAGTGCTTTGCCGGCAGCTTATTCTATCTGCCTTGTCCTATTCCCAGTTCATGTCGATCTTCCGCCATTTCTCAAGCAACGCTGTCATGTCTTCTGGCAATTCAGATGTGAAATCCATTTGCTCGCCTGTGCGTGGGTGGGTGAAACCCAGCGTGCGGGCATGTAGGGCCTGGCGCGGACATGTGGCGAAGCAATTCTGGATAAACTGCTTGTATTTTGAGAACTGAACGCCGCGGAGAATCTGGTCACCGCCATAACGGGCGTCGTTGAACAGCGGATGTCCGATATGCTTCATGTGGGCGCGGATCTGGTGGGTGCGGCCAGTCTCAAGCACGCATTTCACCAGTGTGACGTATGGAAACGACTCCAGCACGTTGTAATGGGTCACGGCATGTTTGCCGATACCACTCTCAGGGTCAAACACTGCCATCTGCATGCGGTCGTGGGGATTGCGGGCAATATTGCCCACTATCGTGCCCTGATCTTCCTTGAACGCTCCCCATACCAAGGCGTTGTATTCCCGGCGGGTGGTCTTGTTGAAGAACTGAAGGCCAAGGTGGGTCTTGGCGAATGGGGTCTTTGCCACCACAAGCAGGCCAGATGTGTCTTTGTCGATTCGGTGCACAAGGCCTATCTCTGGGTTGTTGATGTCGAAGTCGGAGTCGTTGCGCAGGTGCCATGCCACGGCATTCAAAAGTGTGCCGTGCCAGTTGCCGAACCCTGGGTGTACCACCAAACCGGCCTGTTTGTTCACCACAAGCAGGTCGTCATCTTCGTAAACAATCTCAAGGGGTATGTCCTCGGGGGTGATCTCAGTCTCGTAGAACGGACGGTCCAACATCACTTTAATCACGTCGCCTGGCTTCACTTTGTAGCTGCGCTTCACTGGCTTGTCGTTGGCCATGATGAAGCCGGCGTCAGCGGCTTTCTGTATCCTGTTGCGAGAGATGCCCGACAAATGAACAATCAGAAATTTGTCCACACGGAGAAATTTCTGATTCTTGTCGGCCTCCACTCGATAATGCTCATACAAGGAGGGACCTTCGTCTTCGGCTTCTTCATCGCTGTCGGCATATTGAAGCAAGCCCTCATCCAACGAATCTGGGTCTAATATGTCGTTCTCTCTTTCCAAATTCTAATTCCAAATTAAAAACCGTCCGAATGGCAATTCCTAATTGGCTTTGCCGATTCTGCTTACGCTCGGCATAGTAAAAACGAGTT
>OMUD01000306.1 GCA_900314125.1 uncultured Prevotellaceae bacterium
GCCGGTGTTCCTCCTTGAATTTCTGTATGTCTTTTTTCCTCTGGGCCTTATGGAGCTTCCAATCCTCCTTGTTCTTCCACATCCACTTGTATTTCTTTTCCTTGATGAATGAGGGGTTGGGGAGGTTATAAGCACGAACAAAATGGAATGTGGCTGCAGTGTCAATCCGAATGATGGAATCATCAGTGATGATTTGAAATGTGTCTCTCTGTAAAGTCCGGCGGTCTATAATCTTGAAAATATTCCTGCAGATGACACGCTCGTCGTTGAACACGACTGGATGTTCCATGACGATCCGCCCGTCTTCAATCAGATATGCTCCTCCATTGGTATTCCAATATTTGCGGCTGCCTTCGCCAAAATCCAGTTTGCCCATATTGTCGTCAAGGTCCAGACTGTCCAACGGATTTGAGCAGTCTTCTTCTGACGTTATATAAGAATAGGACTTGCCCTGGGTGTCAACGCCTTGCCGTCTATTGGCGAACAGGAAATACCCGAATGAGTTGTCGTCAAACAACAACAGGTTTTTAGTCGCATACCATGAATAATAATCAGAGTCGCATCTGAAAAAACCGTCAATATCTATTTGTTCCCTGATATTGTTCGGGGTATGGATGAAAAAGCCTCTCTGACTTTTTGCAGTGAATTCCTTTTTTGGGAAAAACCTCTTGTAAAGTGTACCGCATGAAATAATGCCCACCGTCAATGTCAATGAGACAAAGATGAGGATAAATCCCTGCAATCTATTTTTTCTATTCATAACCTCGCTTGATGTGTTATTTTGAATTTTCATCAATGTCTGCCTTTCAGGCTCCGCTTGTATTTCCTCCAGTTTTCAACGTTGTCCCATCTGTATCTGAGATGCTTGTCGTATGTATCCGTGGAATCCGGCTTCTCAATGGCAGGATAGAACGTCCAACAGAACTCATCATGATAATCTGTCGTATAGATTTCTGGGCCTCTCCTCATCAACTCTTTACGGATCAGTCTTAAGGTGTTGCGGTCTTTTACTTTGAAGACATACTGAACTTTGGATGTGCCATATAAAAAATCAGGTTCCACAAACTCACATACGACGGTGTCATTGCTGATATGATACAGACCGCCCCTAAGGTCATATTCTCTGAAGGAGAATATATTCTTCTTAAACTTGCCGGAATGTTCCTTTATGTTGATGTTCGGAATGTTTGAAAAAACAGGAAGGTCATCTTTCCATTTCACTGTGCTCATTGTGCCGTCTGCGTAGAACACAAAACTCGGTTTTACCATCCAATTACGCATGCGCGAAACTCCTTTCAACGTGTAAAAGCCATTGATGTTGATCAATGAGTCTATACCACCGCTGACTTTGTCATACAGGCTGACGGAGTGTGCCTTGAAATCCTGCCGATAAGGTAGCAGAAGGTATGTGCAACTGTAAAGCATCAATGTCAATGATGCCAAGGCGGCATAATAGATAAGATTATAATTCTGTCTTTTCATCTTTTCATCATTATCACATTAATAAGACCACAATGCATAAGGATTATACAATCCTCTATAAGAATATAAACCATTAAATAAGTCGTCATAGTTATTGTAATAAACTGCAGTAGAATCAGTTATTTCTCTCATGATATTAAGTGCATAGTTATGTTTTTTTTAACAGGTTGTGTTCAATGTATTATAATGTTTAAGAATCTTTAACGTGGTTTAGACGGAGACAATCTTGGGTGAAGAAAACTAATTTCATTATGCAAATGTACAACAAATATTTCGAAGCATTTAAATATCATCACGGGAAAAGTTCATACAAAGTTCACATTTTTTGTTGTTTTCAAGATAAGTTTCTTAAAGACAGATGATAAAGAAACTTACAAAAATCACAAAAATTCATGCGCCACTGGCTCATCCAACCGCCAACAGTTCTTTCATGATGTTTTTCACATGACAAAAAGAGTGAGAGCCAAAAGTTTTCCTGATTGACCTTACCCATCCGCTTCAGAATATTTTCTCCCTCTCATGAGCTTATTCCCCATTATCCAATAATCCATTCCGTCACATTCCGCTCTTCAGTGGAGAAAGAAATGCCGATTTGAGTCAGCTGGCGGCCGTCGAGCGAGTAAGGGAGGAGATAGTTCCTGCTGTCAATCTGCTCAATGGCTTCCTGGGCCGGGCGGTCGAGCTTGACCTCCATCACGTAGATGTGGCCTTCGGTCCTCACCACCACGTCGAGGCGCCCCTTGGCGGTGCGTACCTGCGAATCCACATGCAGGCCCAGCAGCGAGAAGATGACATAGAGCATCTGCGTGTAGTGGTTCTCGTCGAAACGGCTGTCCTGATAAGGGATGCCCTCGAGATAGGCCTGGAGGGTCTGCAGCGATGTCTCAGGATCGTCCTCAAGGAAGCCCTTGCTGATTCTCCAGATATTTGAATCCCGATAGTCGAGAGTGGGAGCCACATAGTAGGTGTAGAGATTGTCCATCAGCCCCGTCTTCACCTCCTTGTTCGGGAATCCGAGGGTGAAGAGTCTTGCTTTCCTGTCGAAACTCTTGATGGTGATATAGCCGCTTTGGTAGAAGAGCGGCAGGATGGACTTCATGTTTTCAGTCGGAGCGTCAAAGCTTGTGGCAACGGCCTCGCTTCCGTCAATACGTGATATGTCGGTGTGGAATTTGCGGAGCATCTCCACGAGGAACGACGGCGTGCCGGTGGAGAACCAGTAGTTGTCAAAGGTCCCGTCGGAGAGGGCATTGATGATGCTGTAGGGGTTGTAAACGCCTGGCGAGTTGGCGGCGAAGTGATAGCCGTCGTAGGTCTGGCGCAGCTTGTCGAGGGTTTGCTCCACTGTAAGTTCCTCTTTCTCTGCCAGCCGCTTTATTCCATCCTGGAAATTCTCCTCTATCTCCTGCTGTGTGAACCCGCAGAGCGTGGCATACTCGTCGTCCATGCTGATGACGGTGAGGTTGTTGATCTCGCTGAAGATGCTCAGCTGGGAGAACTTGGAGATGCCCGTGATGAAGACGAAACGGAGGTATGGGTCGCAGTCCTTCAGCGGGGCATAGAGCGTGCGCATGAGCTGACGCACCTGTGTCAGCCGCTGTTCATTGTGGAGCACGTTGAGCAGCGGTGCGTCATACTCATCAAGGACAACGACGGCTTTCTCGCCGTACTTCTCAGTTGCCTGCAGTATGATGT